>JAAELZ010000001.1 GCA_024226105.1 Pseudomonadota bacterium
AATGAACGCGCACTTGAAATTGATTCGGCTTTTGATGGCGGCGATATCAGTGCTGAAGAACATGAGCAGTCACGTAATGATCTGGAAACCGCCCTTGCCGACGAACTTGTCACGTCAACAGAACTCAAAGACCAGTTTAAACATGCCCCAATATACTCCAGCCTGATCGCACTGATTTTGGTGCCTGTGCTGGCCTTTGGCCTGTATAGTTTTACCTCAACGTATAAACCGGATGCCATGGCGGGCGCGATGGCGGGCAGCAGTGAAAAAGCGCCTTCACTGGAGGAAATAATTACCCGCCTTGAAGATGCGGTAAATACCAACCCGGAAGATCAGCAAGGCCTGTTTTTACTTGCAGAGTCCTACTCTCGCCTGGGACGATACGAAGACGCCGCGTTGCGCTTCAAGCAACTCATAAAAATCACCGAACCCGACGCCGACCTGATGGTCAGCTATGCCGATAACAGCGCTATGGCAAATGGCCGGGTATTTACCGCAGAGACGGCTGCCGCCCTTGCTACGGCACTGATACTAAACCCGGAGCATATCAGCGCGCTGTGGCTTAGTGGCGTCGCGGCACAGCAAATGGGTGACCCTGAGGCTGCGTTACGCCACTGGTTGACGCTGCGCCCGATGCTAACGGCCAACCCCGAAGCAAACACGGAACTGGCAATACTCATTGATGAAGTGAGCAAACAACTGGGCCTTGTAATCACAAAGAAAATTGAAGCTGAATTTGCCGGGCAGGAAACCGCACAAAAAGAGGCCGTGAGCGAACCCGGGATAACGGTCAGCGTATCACTTTCCCCCGAACTTCAAGCGGAAGTAAGCGACAGCGATACCGTGTTTATATTTGCCAAAGCCCAATCCGGCCCGCCTATGCCGCTCGCCGCGTCACGTCAAAGCGTAACCGCCCTGCCGATTCTAGTAAAGTTGGATGACAGCATGGCCATGTTGCCGCAAATGAAGTTGTCAAATTTTGAACAGGTTCTGGTCGGCGCACGTATTTCTAAAAGTGGTCAGGCAATCTCGCAACCCGGTGATCTGGAAAGCGAACTGGTAGCGACACCCAATACCACGCCTGAAACAATAAAACTGGTGATTTCAAAGCGCAGGCCTTAGCCCGGGCAGCTTCCGAAACCCTGGTTTGGATTCAGTCATTCTCAACCTTTGCGATGCGATGCGTTCCTCACCCTATCCGATGAACGGGGTTACGCTACCCGAACCGTCGTTTTCATCTCCACACAATTGTGTATAGTGTTATGGATAGTGCAATGCCTGGCCATTTTTTCCGCCACTTTTTGCTTCTTCTGCGGCAGTGTCGGCCAGCAGATATCCATTACAATCTGTTTGAATCGTGTCGGCTCGTGATCAAACGCCCAGGACATGGTTATTTCAATGCTTTCCGGGTCAACGTCCGAGCGCCCGGCATACACCCATAAAACAGAATAGGTGCAACGCGCCAGCGACAGCACAAACGTGGCCAGCGCGGTAAGTTCAAAAACCGGCTTTACACCGCTAACGTTGAAAGTATTATCTTCAAAATCTGAGACCACAAAACGATGCGCATCTTCAAAATGTATATTCATTTTAGGATAAAATTAGTGGCTGATAAAACTCAATTATACTCCGCTGATGACCAATAGCCTGTGCTATAAAATAGTTCCCGTCACTGCCTACGAGCAAAACTCTTCCCTGTTATGGTGTGCAAAAACTCGATCTGCTGCGATTGTTGATCCTGGTGGCGACCTGGATAAACTTCTGGGTGCCACTAAGCAGGCCGACGTTAAACTGGAAAAAATACTACTGACACACGGACACATTGATCATATAGGATTCACTGCAGAACTTGCCGAAAAAACCGGTCTGCCCATTATTGGCCCACACCATGATGATCGCTTTTTACTTGAATCGCTTGATGAATACGGAAGCATGACTGGCTTAGCCCACAGCGGCAATTTCACGCCCGATAAATGGTTGAAAGACGGCGACACAATCGCTCTTGGAGAGCAAACACTAAACGTAATCCATTGTCCCGGCCACACGCCCGGTCATGTGGTGTTTTATCACGCCAAAAGCAAGCTCGCCGTGGTCGGTGACGTACTCTTCCAGCATAGCATCGGCCGAACCGATTTTCCGCGTAGTAATCACGATGAGCTTTTGAGCTCGATTAAAAACAAACTCCTCCCGCTGGGCGATGACATTGAGTTTATTCCCGGCCACGGCCCTAATTCCAGCTTTGGCGAAGAACGCCAACATAACCCCTTTTTGCAATCATGAGGGTTTCACGATGATTCCCTGTCGCCATCTCGTTCTACTGCTTGCGCTACTGGTTTTTTCCGGCTGTCAGAGTCTGGAACCCGGTGTTGGTAAGGCGATCAAATTTAGCGAACTGCCCGGCTGGGATGAGGACCAGCACGCTGAGGCTTTTACGGCACTGGGTAAAGGCTGCATTCGACTCGCCAAAAAGCCGGACTGGCAGGCGATATGTAAACAGGCGGATGGATTGGGCAAACCGGGCAACGAAGATGCAAAACAGTTTTTTGAAACCCACTTTACACCCCATACCTTGCGTGGAGAGCGAGGCAAAACCAGTGGAATGATAACCGGCTACTACGAGCCACTACTGCACGGTGCAATGCAGGCTGATGAACGCTATCGTTATCCGCTGTATAAGTCTCCCGAGGATATGCTTATCATCGATCTGGCTTCGATTTATCCGGCCCTCAAAGGAAAACGGGTACGTGGTCGTGTTATGGGCAACAAGGTTGTACCGTACTATTCCCGGGAGCAGATTGAAGGCGATGAAATGCCTCTGAGTGGCCAGGAATTGCTCTGGGTTGACGATAGGGACCAACTTTTTTTCCTGCAAATTCAGGGTTCGGGGCGCGTCCAGCTACCGGATGGAAAAGTGATCGGTGCCGGTTATGCAAACCAGAACGGGCACGCCTATATTTCGATTGGCAAAAAATTAATTGAAATGGGCGAAATCGAGCGCGAAAACGTCAGCCTGTTTAGCATAAAAGCCTGGTTAAAATCTAATCCACAACGCGCAAAAGCCCTGCTCAACGAAAACCCCAGCTACGTGTTTTTTGTATTACGCGACAAACCTGAAGACGGCCCAACGGGCTCACTCAATGTACCTTTAACTCCGGAGCGCAGCCTGGCAATTGACCCGAAATTTGTTCAATTGGGCGCGCCCATCTGGCTTAATACCAGCTATCCGGGAGAAGGCCAGCTCCCTCTACAAAAACTCGTTATGGCCCAGGATACCGGCGGCGCAATCAAAGGGCAGCTTCGTGCAGATTTGTTTTGGGGAACCGGCGAGCGGGCTGAAATAATGGCGGGAAATATGAAACAAAGCGGTGAAATGTTTATATTGTTACCCAACAACAGCCTTGAATAAAACATCAGCTAATTCTGTGTCCTAATTGCCAGTTGCTGGAGATTGCAAAACCCACTTCGAAAAAGAAAACGAAAAAATAAAACAGTTGCGGTGTCGAATTCAAAGGGCTAAACTTATTTTTCAAACACATAAACAGAAGAGAAAATGATTAGCGTAGAATCCATCATGACAGCAGACCCGGTCAGGCTTTCAGAATCAGACACACTGGGAACAGCTCTCCAATTGATGACCGAGAAACACATTCACCATATCCCGATCGTGGATGGGAGTGATGGCGTAATTGGTTTGATCAGCCACCGTGATATCCTGGCGGCCAGCAGTTCCACGCTCAACACCTCTCCTAGCGACAATAGTGACACACCATTGGGCACCAT
>JAAELZ010000002.1 GCA_024226105.1 Pseudomonadota bacterium
ACAGACGTACTGGTGATGGTGGGAGCGTGGTGGTATCTGTCGATAAATCCTCTGAATCATTGTTGTCAGTAGTCGCCGCATGAGCAGGAAGTATCACCGAATCAATCACAGGCTTGCTCCACGACTCAGGAAGTGATTTCCCAGCGACTACAGCGCCGGAACCCGCTGCAATGGTTTTGAGCAGCTTGCGCCTGCTGTCGTTCGATTTCTTGTCGGTCATTGTTATCCCCCTTGTTGATTGTGGTTGAAATATAACTGAACCAGTAACGCTTTACACAGGATTTTTACACGATACGGCTGCTACCCCGCAGGTTCGTCTGTTTCAGGCGCTGATGCTAAACTGTCGGCAGGTTAACCTGTGGTGTACTGAACAACCGCCTCGTTCAGGCACTTAACGGCAAGACTTATTAGTTCATAAAGCTTAATATGGGGAACCCGCTGCGTAGGCTCAAAAGGCTGAAGGCGGGTTTTTTATTGTCTTTAAGTAAAGCAGCTAATCTTTATCATTTTGCCAGTCGTCTTGACCTTCTCTATCGACTGGGCGTTGCAAAGCACGGTATATTATTTTGTAAGCTTCTCCTACATGGTACGCAGCTGTTAGTGTGTCGGCGGTTTTTATTTCTTCGTTTTCTCCAATAAACGGAATTAGGATTTCAATCGTGGCCTTCTCCCTTTCTAAATGGGGGTTCTTCTTGCTCATAACATTCTCCTATTTTGGTGGTGTGGACGATAGAGCGTACCATACTAAAAAGCAGCAACTCCTTAGTTCCCTTCTAGATACGCGCCAAACCTTTTCACAATAACCCCATTATGCCTGGGACTAAAAAAACACTGTACCGCATTGCTCGTATACGAATCTCAGTCGCCAGTGCCACCACGCTTTAACATGTGAATCGTGTAGTTCCATTTGTAAACCTCCGTTTCCTGGGAGTTAAAAAGTACCCCAGCAACCTGCTAACGGACTTTTTTAGTTTGCTCTCTACGTTACTTTATTTTGAATCGGTTACGCACACCCAGACCGAAAAGGAACAAACCGAGCAAAGTCATTGTCACCTGAATAATACTGACCCACTTATATTTCCACGGCACAACCGGGCCACCGAATATGCAGCGAATCACCTGACGCCTTTCCTTTAGGGATGCCGTTGCAAATGGTAACGAAACCGAGGCGGTGTATCGAAAACTATAATCAATTCGCCCTTTCCATACGATTTCGGGAATAACGCCCCGACGGCCCCAAACAACAGGTCACGGGCCGGCCTGCTCGAAGGCGGTAAAATGTGGTCGATCTCCAATTAGTAATAACACTCATCGAAATCGGCTGAAAACAGATAAATCAGCCCACGTTGCGAGGGGTTCTATATAGGGCGGTTCACCGTTGTCATAAAACCAGGAGTCAATCACAAAGCTCTCGTTGTTGGCATTTTCGATGATCTGTGCCGCCCAGTGTTGATTAAAAAGTGACCTACGATACGCTCGTTCGGAAACAACGTGGTATTTCAGGAGCCCCTCCTTTGCGAGCAGTTCGAGATAGGTTGTGGTATTAATCGACTCGTCTATACAGTCAAGCTGACCGGGAAAACTCGGGTCCTTCCCTTTAATCGTGGGCAAGTTGGTTCCGACATCACGCCATGTCGGCGTATAGCGACCCACGAGCTCTTCAAGCCTGGCTATCGCCTCCTTGATATACTCACGCTCTTGTTCGGCAGAAACAGGTGCGGGTGAGAACCCCTTCGTCACTGTCTGCCACTCACTCAGGGTAAGGCTTACATTCGCATGGCTGTTGCAATTAAAGTTATAACAGACCGGTATTGGCTTTAATAAAGCCTCGTGCTCATCGCCGGAAACACCTGCAGCCCAAAATACAGATAGAATCACCAGACAGGAAACAAGATTGTTGCGCATTTTTTTCAGTTTTATTTCTTTATGGATCAGATGTTGATCGTGCCGATTTTATCTCGAATTGCGTCGACCTTCGCGTTTAACCGCCCAGACTGTCCTTTTCTAGTATCCAGCTTTAGGGAGGAATAAGGAATTCCCGGGGTAGTTCACTTGATTCATTCGACGGCGAGGGAACAGGAACCAGGACTTAGAGATGAAACCCAAGTCAAGTTTACTTATTCCCCCAGAGAGTGGCACGGATTAGGTATCCTGCCATCTGAAAGCGAGTCCAACTTTAAAGTTAGTCTATAACTTAAACTGGGCCGGCCGAGAAAGTTATGTTCTGTCCGAAATGAGTTGCGGACATCGAGAACAGCAACAAACACCCAGTTCAGTACCGGGTTTCACCTTGCTTACTAATTGCCCATATAACGGTCGTCCATGTAAACTTATCTGGCAAGCAAACCATCTCTTTAATCGGGCTGCTAGTTGGACAGTTTAATCTGATTGCATAAGGGGTAAAACAGCAATAATGGCCTCAAACCATCGCGGAGCCATTTTTTCTTCTCCCAACGCATTTGGATGAATGCCATCGTAGGTTTCGGTTTGTACATCAAAATCCGCAAACTGATCAACCAGGAGGACTGGTGAAGCGCGGGTATTCATTTGTGAGACCAGTGATGGAATAACCGCGTTCAGGCTTTCTACGCCCTGTCTGTAAGCTTCTTTTTTTGTGGTCGGGATGAGGGTCGCCAGAAGTATAATTGCTTTGGGGTTGTCTTTGCGCAGCGCCTTGATCACATCTTTCAACTCTCCCGTGATCCGTGAATTGCTCTGGCGGTAAAACACATCGTTGGTTCCAAGGTGGATCAGGGCCATATCAAAATCATAGGTTTGCAGCCATTGTGACAAACTTCCCGATCCGGTGTTGTTGTTCGGATTCCGGCCGTAGGCAATATCACTGGCCTGCCAGCCAAAATGCCCTTCGTGATCCGGATCGAACAATTGCCCCCGGTAGTCGGGCTGGGGCGGTGTACCCTTTGAGTAGGTCGATAATTGCGTATTCATTGAACCTACAAAATCAAACTCGATCTCTGCATCGATCAGCTTTTTCCATAACGGGTAGCGATAACTGGCGCGGTTTATTTCAGCATGAGTAATTGAATCTCCCAGGGCGAGGATTTTTACTTTTCCGTTATCCTGGCTTTGGGCCAATGTGCTGCCGAGCGGTATTGTAAAAGCGATGCAGAGGGCCATGATCAGAAGAATATTCCTGGGGTAGAGCTTTACTAGTTTCATTACTTCTTGCCTGGGCTTAAGCGGTTATTAACACTATATCGGATCACTATTAATGCGGGCTGAGCAGTCATGTAATTGGAATAGTTGATAGCTTAGGCAGCCCGTTTCGTTCAGGGTGAGTTATCCCGATATTGCGTTGGAATATAGGGCTCTCCGAACAGCTGCGCGACGTGAATCAGAAGGCGCTGAGTTGTGCTCAGTTTCTCTCGTTCGGCCAGTACCCGTTTCGCCATCGCAGGCTCGTCTGTAATGAGGCCGTCTACGCCCAGTGAAATCATGCGTGACATGGAAACCGGGTCGTTGACGGTCCATACAAATACCTGCCTGCCGGCCTTGTGTGCCCGAGTGATAAAACCGGCCGAAACCATGCCCGTGGCGACTGCTAAAAAATCCGTATCAAGCTGGCTCAAATCGCCAATGGCGGTGGCAGACAACAGACCGACCGTCCAGCCGGGGCGCAGGCTCCGTATTTTTTGAACGGCTTTGTATTTCAGTGACATAATGGCGGTTTCATTCACCATTTGAGTGCTTTCGACGATATCGATCACGCTTTGTTCGAGGTTCTGATCGTGGCCATAATACTTGAGCTCAATGACTACCTTGGCTTTTCCGTGCGCCAATTCGAGCACCTGCTTGAGTGTTGGCGCACGCTGCATTGAAAATTTCGGATCAAACCAGCTTCCGATATCGATATCCTTGAGCTGAGCCTGTGTGGCATCCCAGATTTTAATCGGATTACCGGCAAGCTTCATAAAGTCGCTGTCGTGCATCACCACGATTTGACCTTCCGCATTTTCCTGCACATCAAGCTCGATCCAGTCGGTCTGCTCATCAATGGCTCTCTGAAAAGCCGCGAGGGTGTTTTCGGGCGCTTTACCAGCTGCACCACGATGCGCGACAATGGTGACTTTATTGTTGGTAGGAACACTGTTGAGTAGCCATACGCCCGTCACCACCGCAACAATTGTGCTGATAAGCACGGTTGTCCCAATAGTTTTGGGTTTAAGCGTCAATGATAATTTCTCTACCTCGCTTTTTTGACTAACAACAGGGTCTATTCGCGAACAGGGTTGGTACTGCTTGTAAAGCGCCATCAGCAGGCAGGCAAAGCTACCGGAAGTAAAGGCGGTGAGAAGGACATTGCTTATTCCCCATAGCGCAGCCAGAGCTCCGAGTAACAAAACCATCCAGCGCAGAGATTCATACACCGTGGGCATACTCCAGACGCCGATAAGTTTTATGGCGCCAAAAAGGCCGAACCCCAATAGTAGCGACAACGCCACCCAGCTGAGCAGAGCCGCGAATACTACTTTACGCTGCCCTTGCACCAGTCGAGCGCTTTCGGCAAAGGCGTTTTCCGGTGCTACGCCCGCAAACAGGAGTAACGGCAGCGCCATAGACCATTGCATCAATTTGCGGCCCAAAACCACCACTAAAATACAAAGTACAATGCCGATTAAAATCGCAGCCTTCCAGAATTCCGCTGGTTTTTCTGTCAGGTAATAATTTATGTCGTAGTCCGTGATTAGCGTCCAGGCGATGAGCGCTGCAACCGCCAGCAGGGGCAGGGCGAGGATTAATATCCGAACTACCAGTCGGGTGGTGAATAGCAGTAGTTTATGCGTACGCGCTGCGATATAGAGCAATGCTTCCAGCGGGCTACCTGGTTTTCCCTGCATCGCCAGCAGGGCGATACGCATGATTGCAGCCTGTTCGAAGGCGAGAATGGTGATCAGAATGGCGGCAAACAGGGTAAGCCCAATCAGGCCGATGGGCGACAGCAGGAAATAGGCAATGTCCTGGTCTGCCAGAGCTGTTTGCCCGGATAGTTTCAATAATAACCGACCGGTCAGCCCGATCAGAGGCGCAAACAAAACAAGTCTGAGTGCGCTAAAAACCAGGTGCGTAAGCAGTATGGCTCGCCAGGAGTGCTTTATCTGCTTTAGCGCTTGTCTCCATACAGGCAGGATGTTATTCATATGGAAATCTTAGCCTGCATTTGGGGATATAACTACTTGGTATCCGGGGGTTATCATCGATATCAACATTATAGCAATATCGTTGTATCATTTAAGCGAAAGACCGGTGGATTGTTAAACAGCATCAGGCGAACAGTTTCACAGGAACCTGGCAATTGTTCTGCAAAATGGTCGTGAAAAGATTCTATAGGCTGTTTGAGATAAGCGGTGCAGTGCATTTATCCGAGGATAAGGGGCTGCTTTTTACCTTTTTCTGGGGCGTGCAATCGGCTTTGGTATACTACGGGTTTGGCCTGAAGTGGACGATAGCCTATTTTGTGGTGCTCACGATCAGTACTACACTGGCAATGAAAATGCGGGGGCGCCATGGCCAGAACCTTGAGGATGTCAGGGTGTTTTTTGCCCTGATGGGAAAAAATGATTTCAAACGATACCTGCTTGAAAAGTGGCCAGATATTGAAGTTTAGCTCACGCTACTGGTACGATTGGCCTGACAATTAGCAGAGAGAAAAAATGAGGCTCATTGAATGATGACAATAAACAAAGGGGCTGATCGCCCTGTATCTGCCAGGCTGTTTTTTTTCGTTCTGGTGATTGGCATAGTGAGTAACGCCAGTGCTGAGGAAATCACTAAATTTGGCGGGCTGGATACTGAGTTTCGCAGTTTTTATTTCAATCGTGACAAAGCAGAAGGGTTTGTCGATTCTGAGGCGCTGACGCAGGCTTTAATGTTGCGTTATAAATCCCCTTACCTAAATGATTTTGTGGGCTTCAATGCCAGCTGGTTCGGGAACCTGAAGCTGGCAGCCGAAGACGGCAAGGGCGGCACGGGTCTGTTGCAGGATGAACTTGATGGTAGCCAGGAATCTTACGCCAAACTGGCGGAAGCCTTTGTCAAGTTTAAATTACCCCTTGAGAGCACGCTGGATGTCGGCCGAATGGAGCTTTTCACACCGCTGCTGAATGACCCCGATTATCGTGCAACGCCTACTTCCAGCCAGGCAGGTTTATTTAGAATTGAAAACAGGGCGGTCACCGCCTATCTTGCGGGATCCGATAAAGGGTCTAACTATACGGAAACAGAATTTTACCCGTATAAGGACGTTAACGGTGAGGCGTTCAGTATTTATGTTGCTGGCGTTGAATATAAAGCGGCCAGTTCTTTGTTTTTACACGGGGCCCTGGGAACCGCCGACAACGTAATGGACCAGACGTATCTAAACGCCCGATATCCGTGGAAGATCAATGACGATCTGAAGCTTGTGTTTGATGGGTTTTATTATTCTGGTCGTGCCAACGGCGAGGGTGCGCTACCAGGCATGGGCTCAGATTATCGTTCCAGGCTGGCCAATATCGCTTTACTATTATCAGCTTATAAAACCAAATTAACCTTGAGCTTGCAGAAAGTTCAGGGTGACCAATACCGGACGTCCTGGGATGGAGAAGTGCATGATAATACTTCTTACTATTCCTGGCAGAGCGTGCAGCGGATGAACTTTGATCGTGCCGATGAAAAATCCTGGCAACTTCGTTTTGATTATACGTTCAAAGACACGGTAGAAGGTCTGCACTTCATGGCCCGTTATATTTCGGGTGATGATATTACACGAACGGATGGCCTGACGGGCTCGGAGTGGGAGCGCGATATTGATTTCATTTACCGGCCGCCGGGTATAAAGAATTTAACCTTGAAATGGCGTTATGCTGTGGTGCGCTCCACGGAGACCTATGATTCGGATGAGCATCGTTTGATTGCGCAGTATTCTCTCAATGTGCTTTAGATTCATCGAGGTCATTACGAGCGCAGCGCGTCAATTTAACTGAATAAAGCGCCAGGGTGCTAACACTTGGGTCCTGTTTATTCACTGCATCCAGGCCGTGAATTAGGGCGGTGCTTGCAGGTATTTCTAGATTACCGCGTCGCTACGCTTCCCACTATGCCCCGATTTCGGCAATACGAGCATAGTGGTATTTCGTTATAGGCACTGACTTAGGCCTGTACACAGCGCCTTGATCGGTTAAAATTCGCCCCATATCGTTAGCCTCACTATTTTCTATTTATATGCCTGAAATTACTTTACCCGATGGGTCGGTTCGTTCTTATGAGCAAGCTGTTTCAATCGCACAAATCGCAATGGACATCGGCCCCGGCCTGGCGAAAGCGACGCTCGCCGGCAAGGTTGACGGTGAGCTGGTTGATGCGAGTTTTGAAATTAGCAAGGATTCAGCACTACAAATCATCACCAACCGTGATGAAGAAGCACTGGAATTAATACGTCACGACGCGGCACACGTGATGGCCCAGGCGGTGCAGGAACTTTATCCAGAGACTCAGGTCACCATCGGCCCCGCGATTGAAAACGGTTTTTACTATGATTTTGCGCGCCAGACACCGTTCAGCGAGGATGATCTGGCAAATATTGAAACGCGCATGCACGATATCGTGAAACGGGATTTACCGATCGTGCGTGAAGTGCTTGAACGTGCTGAAGCGATTAGAGTTTTTGGCGATCTTGGAGAAAAATATAAGGTCGAGATCATTAAGGATATTATTCCTGAAGGTGAAGAAGTATCAATTTATCGGCAGGGTGAATGGTTTGATGTGTGCCGTGGGCCGCATTTGCCAGGCACCGGCAAGCTGGGGCAGGGTTTTAAACTAATGAAGGTGGCCGGCGCGTACTGGCGCGGCAACTCTGATAATGAAATGCTGCAACGCATTTACGGCACCGCCTGGCCGGACAAAAAACAACTGAAGAAATATCTGTTTCAACTGGCCGAAGCGGAAAAGCGCGATCACCGGAAGATTGGTAAAAAGCTCGATTTATTCCACCTCCAGGAACAGGCGCCGGGTATGGTGTTCTGGCATGAAAAAGGCTGGCAAATATACAAATCGTTGCGCGAGTTCATGGCGCGTGAGCAGGAAGCTCGGGGTTATAAAGAGATTAATACTCCGCAGGTAGTGGATATGTCGCTGTGGGAAGCCTCCGGGCATGCGGATAAATTCGGTGATGATATGTTTACCGTGCACTCCGAGGATCGTACCTTTGCCATCAAACCCATGAACTGCCCCTGCCATGTACAGGTGTTTAATCAGGGTTTAAAAAGTTATCGTGATCTGCCGTTGAGACTGGCCGAATTTGGCTCCTGTCATCGAAATGAATTGTCGGGGTCTTTGCATGGCCTGATGCGGGTACGTGGTTTTGTACAGGATGACGCACATATATTTTGTACCGAGGCGCAGATTCAATCCGAGGTTTCCGAATTTATCGATTTCCTTCACGACGTATATAAGGCGCTGGGTTTTGAAGACGTGATCTATCGCTTGTCAACACGCCCTGAGCAGCGCGTCGGTAGTGATGAAGATTGGGATAAATCTGAAGCCGCGCTGGCCAGCGCACTGGATGCCAAAGGGCTGGACTGGGATATGTTGCCGGGTGAAGGCGCTTTTTACGGGCCAAAAATAGAATTCTCGCTCAAAGACTGTATTGGCCGCGTTTGGCAATGTGGTACGGTTCAGGTAGATTTTTCCATGCCGGGGCGTCTGGATGCGTCTTACATTGATGAAAACGGTGACAAGCAGGTGCCGGTGATGTTGCATCGCGCGATCCTTGGTTCCTTCGAGCGATTCATCGGGATTTTGATTGAA
>JAAELZ010000003.1 GCA_024226105.1 Pseudomonadota bacterium
GGTCCTAACGGACTGCCAGTCCTAACGGGCTGCCAGTCCCCCCTCCACCCCTGTGGTCTCGTGGGTGCGAAAAAACAGGGCGTGAAAAATGGGGGTGAAAAATGAGCGTGAAAAAATGGCTGGTGAAAAAACGGGGGGGGGTGAAAAATGGGGGGGGGCCGCGCTGCCGTTCGGGCGCCAGCGCGCCACAGTGAACAATACAGCTTGCCACGGGAAGGCACGGCTGCTGATGTGACCTACAGCATGCACGCCGCACGGAATGCATCATCCTAAGTAGAAATTCTTTGAGGATAAAGCCGCTGGGCTTTATCGTCAAATAATTTCTATTTAGCATGATGCATTTCGTGCGAAAGAGCATGCTTTAGGTCACATCAGTAGCCGTGCCTTCCCGTGGCAAGCTGTCTTGTTCACAGCGCGCTGTCGACCGAGGACGCCCCCCAAACTGTCGGACAGGCATGGCAGAGGGATCGGGCACGGCGTTACACCCGTCGCTGTGCCGCACGACTTACACTTTCCGGTGTAAGCCGTGCGGCATGCAGGCGTGTGTAACTCCGTGGGTGGGTGTGCCCAAAAGGCTAAATTTTTTACGGCCGAAATGCGTACGGGCTCAAAAATTGTGGGCTTTTTGTCAGTTTGGGCATCCCGATCCCGGACCCGGTGGGAGAGAAGGGCAGCCGGCTTGCCATGCCGACTACGATTTTGTTGGATTTTGCACTGGCACAACTCGCGTACGTATGGTGTATACTAGCGACTGACAGACTGGCTTTCTTGAGACACGGTATTTTGGCGCGGGGGATGTAGATACACACACACGTATTGGCATGGGATATAGTTGTGGAACACAATGTTGTTAGAATTGTTCTTAAGAGGCATGCATGCAGATACTGCATAAGTCTCGACTGAAGTGTACACTGCACTTCCCACTGTCTCTGGTGCATTTCCCAGCTCTTGGGCCGCCGCGAGCAGATGAGTTAGAGTCGAGCTGCGCGTGACGAGGTAAGCAGTACCTTTTGTTTGATGGCACACCTTTAAATTTCAGAATGCAAAATTAAGAGTGTATCCACACACACCACACACCTAGATACCCGCTGAGTATTGCATCCCAAATCAGGGGGCTTGGCGACATATGAGTTGAGTGAAGGCTCCGCCTAGTAAAAGGTTTGGCTTTGTTGAGACACGGTA
>JAAELZ010000004.1 GCA_024226105.1 Pseudomonadota bacterium
ACGGCAATGATGAAGTACAAGTTGAAAAGCACAGGTGTTGCTTCTGTTGAAGATCTTTGTGATCTGTGCATTGACGCGGAATTACGCCTGATCGGTTGCCAGATGACCATCGATCTGTGTGATATGGCTGAAGGCGATTTCATCGATGAAATTGAACTCGGTGGTGCGGCTACTTACTTTGAATATGCGGGTCAGTCAGATATTAATCTGTATATCTAAGCCTGCTGGTGTTACGATAAAAAAGCGCTGCTTCGGCAGCGCTTTTTTTGGTTTTGTCGCCGGTCATTGCGTAGCGTAGCGTGGCAATCTTAAGTACTTTAGCAACCTCGAATTATAAATATGCAGACTGGCGTGTCACTTCGTTCCTCGCAATGACGATATCTGCTCCAAATGTAATCCTTTTCAGGCATACACAAGGGATGCGATAGGCCTGCTGCCCCGTCTGTACGGAAAGGCGCTGCAGCACGGGTAATTTTCTTGCCATCATGTCCGAAGTATCACCCTCGATGAGCGCAGGGCGACGCATTGTCAAATCAGGCCAGGATAGGCCAACTTCCGGGATTACGATGTGCTTTCACTGGAAAAATCCGGTTTTGCATGACTAATAAAGGGTTGCGCCTGTTTTTTAAGGTGCTGAATTTCTCTGTTATCGTGCCGTATATTCAGAGATTTTCTTTGCACAAGCACAGGACTCGCCATAGGTCATAAAATTATTTGTTAATAGCATGTAAAAAATCGTGATAGCGGTTTTTCCCGTTCCTAAACAGTGCTACCATCCCGCGCCTGTCATAAACATAGTTAATCCATGAAAATACACGAATATCAGGCCAAAGCGCGTTTGCGTGAATACGGCATCAAAACCCCTGAAGGTGTCCCCTGTTTTACCGTTGAGGAAGCCGTCGCCGGTGCGCAGCAACTCGGCGGAAATTTCTGGGTCGTCAAGGCGCAGATTCATGCCGGCGGGCGGGGCAAAGCAGGCGGTGTATTGCTGGCAAAAAGCCTGGAAGAAGTTCGTGAGCACGCAAGCAATCTATTGGGTAAAACCCTGGTTACGCCTCAAACCGGCCCGCAAGGGCAGCAAGTGCGCCGTTTATATATTGAAAGCGGGGTGGATATTGCGTTGGAGTTATACGTCGGAGTGGTGGTAGATCGTTCGCGCCGATGCGTTACCTTCATGGGCAGTTCCGAAGGGGGTACCGAGATTGAAGAAGTGGCGGCCGCGACGCCCGAGAAAATTCATAAAGTATTTGTTGATCCCTCGACCGGCATGCTCGAGAGTGAAGCGCGGGAAATGTGCATTGCCATGGGTGTACCCGAGCAGGCCGTTGAGGCCGCAACCGGTTTTATGATGGCCCTGTATACCGCCTTTGTTGAAGAAGATGCATCACTGGCAGAAATCAACCCGCTGGTGGTGACTGGTGCGGGCGAGGTTGTGGCACTGGATGCCAAAATTAATTTTGATGACAACGCCAGTTTTCGCCATCCAGTATGGCAGGAACTTAGGGATACCGATGAAGAAGACCCTGTCGAAGTTGAAGCCGATAAAGTCGGGCTGAATTTTATATCGCTCGACGGCAGCATCGGTTGTCTGGTCAACGGTGCCGGTCTGGCAATGGCAACCATGGATATCATTAAACTGTATGGCGGTTCACCGGCAAATTTTCTGGATGTGGGTGGTGGCGCGAACGCCGAGCAGGTCACAGCTGCGTTTAAGATCATGCTCAAGAGTGATCAGGTTAAAGCGATCATGGTGAATATTTTCGGCGGCATTATGCGCTGTGATGTAATTGCCCAGGGCATTGTGCAGGCGGCCAAAGAAGTGCAGCTTGAAATTCCGTTGATTGTCAGGCTGGAAGGTACCAATGTCGAGCAGGGCAGGCAGATATTGGCTGAATCCGGCATTCAATTGATTACGGCAACAACCATGTCGGATGCAGCAGAAAAAGCAGTTAAGGCGGTGGCATAAAAATGAGCATATTAATAAA
>JAAELZ010000005.1 GCA_024226105.1 Pseudomonadota bacterium
GAAAAAATAAAGCGTGTGAGCACGATGGAGAATTCGGCCAGTACAACCAGGAAAGCCAGCCAGATCATGCTCAGGTTTCTGGTCAGAGCGGCAATAACGGCAGACACCGCAAGCAAAGGGTAATGGATGTTGTTGGCCCGAAATTTTGCCTGTCCCAATTGAGCGTTAAGGTCTTCACCTATAAATCCTGCGAGCGCATTTTCAATGCGTAAGGCGGAAATGGTGGTATCAACAATACCGACCAGAAATACACTCCAGAAGGCAAAACGCACGACGTAGGCCGACCAACCGGCGTAACGTTCAGACTCAACTAACAGTGATTGTGCGCGGTTTTTAGCGGCATGCCAGAATATGGCAAGTAGCAGTATGACATAACTTAGTAGTACTGCAAAGGCTTGCCAGCGACCAGTAGATTCACCGCCACCAGGGGTGTCGAATGCAAGGGCGAAGCTTTCAGGCACATTCGGCCAGGCTTGCCAGAAAATGAGATAACGATGCGCGAGAAACAAAATCAGCAGCGCCATCAGGATGTTGGCGAGTATACGAACAGTGGTGGTCATAGGGCGTGGGTAATAAAACCGGGAGGAAACAAAAAAACGGAGCCCTGAAGGCTCCGCTTTTAGTACGTGTCGCTTATATAGGCTAAATTACAGGCCTAACACACGGTTACGCTGGCTGACATAAGCCTGGTCACTGAGCTTGGCCCATGCGCCGATATTGGCACGCGCGACAACGAAGCTTTCATGAATTTCTTTGGCCAGGTCACTGTGCTCAACCACGCCTGCGAATACTTCATCAGCCGCTTCACCGAAGGCATCGTAGATGTCGTCGTTGAATTCGCGAACCTCTACGCCGTGGTCATTCACAAGGCGTGCCAGTGCCGCACCATTTTTGGCGTTGTACTCAGACATCATCATGTCATTTTCTGTTGCCGCTGCGGCTTTAACGATTTCCTGATCGGAGCTGGATAAACCGTCCCAGAATTTCTTGTTAGTGCCTACCGCCAGCATAGCGCCCGGCTCATGCATGCCCGGGAAGTAGTAGTACTTGGCAGCTTCATAAAACTTCATGATTTCGTCGTTCCACGGGCCAACCCACTCGGTTGCATCCAGTGCGCCGGAAACCAGGTTTTCATAGATCTGGCCACCGGGCAGGGATACCGGAGACGCGCCCAACTTGGCCATGACGTCGCCGCCCAGACCCGGAATACGCATTTTCAGACCTTTCAGATCATCAACCGAATTAATTTCCTTGCGGAACCAGCCGCCCATTTGAACACCGGTATTACCACACATCAGGCCTTTGAGGCCGAATTCAGCAGAAAGTTTATCCCACAGTTCCTGGCCACCGCCAAAGCGTACCCAGGCATTCATTTCGGTATAAGTCAGGCCAAAAGGAACGGAAGTGAAATAAGCAAAGCCGGGATGCTTGCCTTTCCAGTAGTATTCTGCAGCGTGATACATCTGTGCGTTGCCGGAGGCAACTTCATCGAATGAATCAAATGCTTTAACGCGTTCATTGGCTGCGTAGTAGTTTACTTTCATACGGCCATCACTCATCGCTTCCAGACGACTGGCGAAACGTTGTGCGCCGGTACCCAGTCCCGGAAAATCACGGCCCCAGGTTGCAACCATGTTGATTTCAATGCGGTCTTGTGCAATAGCAGGTGCTGCCAGTGTCGCTGCAGCGACACCACCAGCGGCGCCAGCAGCGCCTTTCAGTAGATCACGTCTTTTCATCTTATCCTCTTTAGGTTTGGTTTAGATAGTTACGGCGTTTGTTACGCCTGCTTTTATTGTGTTTATAGCCGAGCAGGGTGTCGGCCAACAGCAGATGCAGTATTGCTTAATAGATAGGAAAAGTCAAAACTGAAAGGGCTGATTTGGACAGATTTGTGGAAATATTTTTCCAACATTAAGTATTTTTGCC
>JAAELZ010000006.1 GCA_024226105.1 Pseudomonadota bacterium
ATGGGTAAGTAATTTGCTGCAGGACGAGGCGATGTTATCTCAGCACATTGATGATTTTTGCCAAATATTCGAGGCGTATGAAGGGGAGATAATGGTGGTCAGCAATGAAACAGGCCTTGGCATAATGCCGCCCAACGCCTTAGCACGCCGATTTGGTGATGAAGTCGGTATATTGCACCAACGGTTGGCAGTCTTGTGCGATGAAGTCGTATTGACGGTGGCCGGGCTACCAACCATTTTGAAACCCTCTAAATAGATAAATAATTGATGAACTGGATTATAGAGAAAGCGGCGAAGCTAAATGCTGAGTCGCGCAATGCCGCCTTATCCCGTCAGGGCACCCTTACCAAACCTCCCGGGTCGCTCGGGCAGTTAGAAGAGATGGCGATATGGTTGGCAGAACGACAGGCCAGCGACCGGCCTACTGTAGAAGAGGTGTGGATCAGTGTATTCGCCGCCGATCACGGTGTGATGGAAGAACAGGTCTCGGCTTTTCCACAGGTGGTTACCGGTGAGATGATTAAGAATTTCGCGGCAGGGGGGGCGGCAATTTGCGTGCTGGCAAAAGCGCTCGATGCCGAGCTTGAAGTCGTCAATTTGGGTGTAGTCAATGAACCCGGTAATCTGCCGGGTATTGTGCAGGATCAGGTGGCTGCGCAGACCGCGAATATAACAAAGGCCCCGGCGATGACGGTCGACCAGTTTTCGTACGCCCTGCAAAGCGGTAAACGTTCAGCTGAACGCGCCCGCGATAAGGGGGTACAATTGTATATTGCCGGAGACATGGGGATTGGCAATACCACCATATCTGCGGCCCTGGCCTGTGCTTATCTTGATATGGCACCGGAGCAGTTGGTCGGCCCCGGCACAGGTGTAGACTCCAGTGGCGTTCAGCACAAGGCAGATATCGTTAAACGGGCGTTATCAAGCAATCGGGAATATTGCGCTACACCGGAGGGCATCTTGCGTAGCCTGGGCGGGTTTGAGGTCGTGGCGATAAGTGCTGCGATGATTCGTTGTGCACAATTGGGCTTGCCGGTGCTGGTGGATGGCTATATTGCTTCAACAGCCGCGTTGGCCGCAACACGCATAAATTCGTCTGTGGCTGACTGGCTGCATTTTAGCCATCGCTCTGCCGAACCGGGGCACGCTGCAATTCTCAGGGAGATG
>JAAELZ010000007.1 GCA_024226105.1 Pseudomonadota bacterium
AGGGAGGGTATGGTGATGTTATTTCGCCGCCGTCATCTAAACCTTTGCAGACAGGTGATGTGTTGATGCTGGATACGGGGGCGACCTTTGATGGCTATTTTTCTGATTTTGATCGTAATTACGCCTTGGGTCGGGCCAGCGATGCGGCCCAGCGTATTTATGATGTTCTTTATCGGGCCACCGAGGCAGGGATTGCGGCCGCGCGGCCAGGCGCGCTTTGTGCAGATGTGTATCAGGCAATGCACAACGTAATCAAGCAGGCCGGAGGCGGCGGGGGCGGGGTTGGGCGCATGGGCCACGGGCTGGGAATGCAATTGACCGAATGGCCGTCGATGATGGCCGGCGATGAAACGCTCATTGAGGCAGGGATGGTGCTGACCTTAGAGCCGAACATGGCGATATCACTGGGTAAGATAATGGTTCAAGAAGAGAATATCCTGATTAAGGAAGCGGGGGTGGAGATGCTCAGCCATCGCGCTGCTGCGGAGCTACCGGTAATCTAAAATAAGGGCAGAAAACCCTGAATATAGAAACGATGATTAAATTTAGCTATGAGACAGATGCGGGTATTGGCGTTCGTGCCAATTTGGGGCTAATTGTTTTGCAGGCTGACGAAACCGTTGAGCCCCTGATGCGGCGATTGCTTTCGCTGGATGGAGTGGCTCTTTACCACACCAGAATACCTTCCGCGACAGAAATAACCGCTGAGAGTTTGCAGGACATGCAACAGGAGATTGCCACGGCGGTAAGCCTGCTGCCCGGTGCGGTTGAATTCGACACTATCGGTTTCGCCTGTACATCGGCCAGTTCTGTGATAGGTGAATCGGTGATCGAAAAACTGGTGCAACAATACCAGCCTGATGCGTTGGTGACCAATCCAGCGACTGCGGTAAAGGCCGCTTTACGGGCATTGGGTGCATGTCGGGTTGCGCTGGTTGCGCCGTATGTTCCTGAGGTGGTTGAGGAGATTTGCGAAACGCTAAAACGAGATGGTTTTGAAATGGCAGCGGTGGGGACGTTTGATCAGATATCAGACTCGATCGTAGCGCGAATTGATGAACAGTCGATTTTCGATGCGATTATCCAGGCGGGCCGAGCCGAGGATTGTGATGCCGTTTTTGTTTCATGTACGAATCTTCGTGCGGCAAACATTGTTCAAGATGCTGAATCTGCGTTGGGCATTCCGGTCGTGAGTAGTAATCAGGCTTTGGGCTGGCATATGTTGCGCCTGGCAAAGGTCAGGGATTCTATGCAAGGGTATGGGAAGCTGTTTAGCTATCATTGAAGAATAACAGGGCCAGAGAAAAATGGTGCTTAGCTAACGAAAAAATGACGTAAAACTACCAAATGCCATTCGAGGCAGAGAACAATGGTTTCTAATATAAGAGAGTATTGTTCTCTGACCCGGTTTTTGCCGGTTTTTATGTGATTCTCAGCGTTTCAGAAAGCCCTTGCTCTGCAGGTAGGGAAGCATATGTGGTCGGGCTTCTTTACCGGCAAGTCCGGCAACCTGCTTTGACCATGTCATGGATTTCCCGCCACCCAGGCGTTTTTCGTAGTATTGCTCTACGATTTTGTCGTAACCGGTAATCGCATCTTGATCACCTTTCGTATTGTATCGCTCCTGTTTTAGCACTACCGCCAGCGGCAATCTTGGTCGTAAATCGACGTCCTGGTCTGGATACCCCAAACAATACCCAAATACCGGGTAGACCTGATCCGGTAAATCCAGGAGCTCGCTGACTCCCTGCGGGTTGTTACGTAAGCCGCCGATGTAACAGATGCCGAGACCAAGCGATTCAGCGGCGATCGTTACATTTTGTGCCATCAAGGCCACATCAACCGTTGCAATGATAAAGTGCTCAGTAAACCCCTTTTCCTGCTCAACGTTCTGCATATCACAACACATTCCCGCCCGTGAGAGATCGGCGCAGAAAACCAGAAACTCAGCCGCACTCGCGACATAGTGTTGTCCGCCGGAATATTCAACCAGTTTTTGGCGTGTTTCGGGATTGCATACCCTGATCACGGTACTCGCCTCAATAAAGCTCGAGGTGGCTGCGGCCTGGCCCGCAGTCAGAAGTTCATCCAGTATTTCAGGGGCGATGGGCTGATCGCCAAATTTTCGAATAGAGCGGTGAGATTTGAGCAGCTTGATGACTTCGTTCATAAGTTAACCTTTTTCTGCAGGGTGTTCCGGGAGTTGAAGGATTCGGCTATTTTATCCCAATAGAACAAGTCTGGAGGGCCTCCATTTTAAGAGTAGCTAGTGTAATTTGATGGCGCTTAAGGTAAATGTCGGAATTATTGCCTTAAATTCGGTACCGTCTTCTGCGCGCATCCTGTAACTGCCTTCCATGGTTCCGACAGGGGTAATCAGGACAGATGCGCTGGTATATTGATACGATTCACCGGGTTCTAAATTCGGATGTTCACCCACGACGCCAGCGCCTTTTACCTCTTCTTTTCCGCCATTTCCGTTGGTAATGATCCAGTGGCGCGTCAGCAGGCGGGCCGCCATGCTGCCCGTATTTGACAGCGTAACCGTATAGGAAAAAATATATTTTCCGTTTTCCGGTTCAGATTGATGCGGTAGATAAAGTGGTTTCACCTTGACGTCGATCTGGTGCTTCTTGTTCATTCTGAAATCTTTGCTTGTCAATGTAATCTTATTCTAACCTGATAGGCCTTTCACCTGGCATAGCTTGAGAGTAAAATTCAGATAATAAACGGAAAATAGTGATGAAACGAATTGTAATCGCCCTGGCCACCTGCCTGTATTCTCCGCTGGTATTTTCAGCCGACATAAACCCTCGTGAACTGATCCAGCAGGCCATGGATCACTGGCGTGGTCTTTCCTCTTATTCTGAAATGAGCATGACCATCCATCGCACGGACTGGGAACGCAGTATGTCAATGCGTTCCTGGACAAAAGGGGATAAAACGTCTTTAGTGCGCGTTACAGAGCCGAAAAAGGACGCCGGCAACGGAACGCTGACCAAAAACAACAATATGTGGACTTTTGCGCCGAAGATTAACCGCATCATTAAGGTTCCTTCTTCAATGATGGGACAAAGCTGGATGGGCAGTGATTTTTCCAATAAAGACATCAGCAAATCGACAGACATCCTGGATGAATATGAACACACACTGCTGGAAACGCGTGAAGATGGGCAAAATACTGTTTACGTGGTTGAGTCGATCCCACATGAAGATGCGGCCGTTGTGTGGGGCAAGGAAGTGCTGTTTATACGTGATGATTTTATTTTGCTGGAGCAACAGTTCTGGGATCAGGACGGCATCATGGTTAAAACCATGAAAGCACGGGAAATCAAATCATTGGGCGGGCGTACGGTGGTCAGTACGATCCGTATGGGAAAAGAAGAAGCACCGGATGAATGGACTGAAATGTCGGTGCAGGATATTCAGTTTGATATCGCAAACCCGGACAGCTTGTTCACGCTCTCCAGTTTGCGAAATCCACGGCAGTGAGCCTCTGCAAATAAACCTGCGTAAATGAGCCCGGGATAATGAGAAATATCACACTGCGACTGGCATGGAGGAACCTGTGGCGACACAAGCGCCGCACCTGGATCACCATCAGCGCCATGATTTTCTCTAATTTACTGCTGGTCTTTATGATCTCGCTGCAGTTTGGCAGTTACCGCATGATGATCGACAATACGCTTAAATCGTATACCGGGCATATGCAGGTTCAGCGCGAAGGTTATAACGATGATCCTAAAATTCGTAATAGTTTTGAGGCCATCATTCCGTTAGCTGAATCGCTTCGTAAGGAACTTGCTACGGATCGGGTTGGCGCGCGCGGCATTGCCTTTGCCATGACCTCCAGCGAACAGCGCTCATATGGCCTGCAAATTGTGGGTGTCGAGCCGGATTTTGAACCCGGGGTATCAACCCTGCCGGGCCTGATAAACAAAGGGCGATATTTCAATGATATCAACGCTGAGGAAATCATAATCGGCAGCATACTGGCGCGTAATCTGCGTGTTGATATTGGCGATGAACTAACCCTGCTTGGCAGTGGTCGCGATGGCTCATTTGCTGCGGGGGTGGTGATTGTCACGGGCATTTTTAACTCGGGTAATGCCGACATAGATCGCTCAATGGCTCAGCTTCCTCTGGCGTATTTTCAATCCCTGTTCGGTATGCAGGATCAGGGCCACAGCATTGCCATTAATGCACAGGACCTGTCCCTGGCGCCTGAATTGCAAAATAGAGTCAGTAATATCATCAATCACAAAAAAGAACTGGTGGTATTGGGCTGGTCAACCCTGCAACCCGGCTTACAGCAGGCCATTCAGGCTGATCTGGCCAGCGCCTGGTTTATGTATGCAGTGCTCATTGTACTGGTCGCTTTCAGTGTATTGAATACACAGCTGATGTCGGTGCTGGAGCGCACGCGTGAGTTTGGCGTGATGCTGGCCCTGGGGTTTAAACCCTCCCGCCTTGGCAGGCTGGTGGTTACCGAAACCTTCATCATGTCCAGCCTCGGGCTAACCATTGGCGCCGCGTTGGGCACGGCCCTGGCCTACTACATGAGCGTTGTCGGGTTTTCCTACCCCGGCATGGAAGAGATGGCGGGTCGTTTTAACCTGCCGGATCGAATGTATCCAAGTTTGTCATTTCTGTCGATTTTTCTCGGCCCGGGTATTGTGTTTATTTGCAGCCTGCTGGCATCCGCGTACCCCGCGCTGCGTCTGTTTTTCCTGCAGCCGGTGAGCGCCATGAGGGCGGCATGATGGATAGTGTGAAGGGCAGATTGCCGTTGCTGGCGATGCTTACGCTGGCATGGCGTAATTTGTGGCGCAATTATCGCCGCACCCTGATCATGCTGGCAGCTATTACTGTGGGCGTGTGGGCGATGATTTTCATGACGGCACTGATGCGCGGCATGGTCGATGATATGCTGCTCAATGGCATTCGCAACCTGCCGGGTGAGGTTCAGATACATAATCCGCTGTACAGGGATGACCCGAGCATTAATAACAGCATCGCTGCGCCTGATGAAACCTTACTTAAAGCGTTGCAGATTCCGCAAGTCAAGGCGTGGTCCCAACGCGTGCGCGTTCCTGCTGTCATCTCCAGTGAGCGTGATAGCCGGGGGATAACACTGCTCGGTGTTAATCCGGTTGGCGAAGCCAAAATCAGTTTTGATCGAGATAGCCTGGTCGAAGGCCGGTTTCTTAAAGACCCGCAGGATACGGGTATTGTTATCGGTGCCAAACTGGCCGCACGACTCGAAACACGGCTTGGCAAACGCGTGGTGGTGATGAGCCAGGACCCTGAAAACAATATCGCCGACCGCGGGTTTCGCGTGGTGGGTATTTATAAAGCCAAACTGGCCAGCATGGAGGAGATATACGTATACGCCGGGCTTGAAACCGTGCAAAAATTGCTTAAGCTCGGTCAACGCGTGTCAGAGATAGCAATCACCGGAGAAGACTACCGTAATGTACAAAGCTGGTATCCGAAAATCAAACGGGCGGCCGGTGAGACGCTTGAAACCGTGCCCTGGTACAAGGCAGATACCTATCTCAGCAGCATGATGAACATGATGGATGGTTTTGTGCTGGTGTGGGTCGTGGTAATTTTTCTCGCCCTGTCGTTCGGCCTGGTCAATACCCTGGTGATGGCAGTATATGAACGTATTCGGGAAATTGGCCTGATGCAGGCGCTGGGCATGCGCCCCGGTATGATTCTCTACCAGATACTGCTCGAGTCTTTTTTACTATTATTCATCGGCCTGATGCTGGGTAATGTTTTCGCCGTGGGCAGTATTATTCCTTTTCAGGACGGCATTGATATTTCCGCCGTCTCTCAGGGTATGGAAATGATGGGCACCAGCAGCGTGCTGTACCCGGCACTGAAACTGAATGATATGCTGTTAGCTAATGTCGTGGTGATAACCCTGGGTTTGCTTACCAGTTTGTTGCCAGCCTGGCAGGCAGCGAGTTATGACCCCATCGAGGCGCTGGCTAAGGACTAATGATGGTAGCGTTTAAGTCACCATGCCATTTTGCCTCCCCCTTTAATAAAGGGGGACAGAGGGGGATTTGCATGGTTAACAGGACACTAACAGCTTTACCATTTTGGGTGAGTTATAAATCTCCCCTAACCCCTCTTTGTCAAAGAGGGGGATATTTCATGGGTCTTCTCCGTAGGAGAGAGATTCAACATCAATTTTCATACGAATCAGG
>JAAELZ010000008.1 GCA_024226105.1 Pseudomonadota bacterium
ACGCGTTGCTGGATAGCAACAGTGATACGCTGAATAAGACCCACTTTGGGTTTGATTGAAACCCAGAGTATATTCAGGCGCATGTTTAAATCAGCAAATACCACTTCAGAGTAATTCACCAGCACCGCCTGCAATCCCGCCATTTTCGCCTTGAGCTCTGGCGTTGAAATCTTGTTCAGCCCCGGAATCAGCAACATAAAATCGGCATAGGATTTGCCGTTTTCGTCCAGCGTCGGGACGCGTTCGTATAAAGGTTTATTATTCTGATGAATTACAAACTGCCCTGAGCTACGCTGTTTCGGCAATGATTCTTTCATGATTCAGTCTTTGTGATTAAGCCAGAATATATATTAGGCGTTGAAAACATTAGCCCTAAACCATAAACGTCGCCGCAACCAGTATAAACAGAGCACTGGCACTGATCGCAAGGCGCCTCACGTTCGCGGAGCCGCTCGTCACAGGCGGCTTCATGCCCGCCCAGATCGCCCCCAGTAGCGCACTTGCGACCCAAAAAGCAATAATCATCATCGGGCTCAGATGATTACCGGGCAACATAACCGCCTGATTAACATAGATTGCGATCGGTATTGCCGGTAGCAGCAGTATGGCAAGCCCCCCGCTTAAAGAAATCCTGCTGGCTGCCAGGTCGTGCCCGGTCAAGAAAAACAGGCCGAAACAAACAAGCTGCAGATACTCGCTGAGCCCTGAGCTCAAAATCAGGTAACTTAGGTACGCAATAGCCGGGCCGATAAAAATACCGAGTGCTGCGGGAATAGATCTTTTTTCTGCCATAACGATTTTTTTCGTGGGATGGGGCGAGCATAGCGAACCGCATGGTTTGGATCGTATCTGATGCGTTACACTTATCCACCCTGCGCCAGTCATTACTCCCTGGAACTTTCAGTTTATCACAGCCCCACGCTGGAATTTCATGATTTCACACCCACATCAAAGCCTACAAATTAACATCATTCTCTAGGCGGTCGATTCCACTAGCCGGTATAATCAAACACGAATTTTAGACCCAATACCATGCCAGCACCCAAACCAAACAATATTACCTACCATCAAAAATCCCGTATGCTAGAGATCGGCTTTGATGAAGGCTCCACCTTTGAAATGAGCGCAGAGTATTTGCGCGTGCACTCTCCGTCGGCAGAGGTTCAGGGCCACAGCCCGGATCAGGCGGTATTACAAACCGGCAAAGAGAACGTAAAAATCGAAGCCATCGAACCGGTCGGAAATTACGCAATTTTGCTGCGTTTCAGCGATGACCACGATACTGGAATTTATGCCTGGGATACCCTGTATGATCTTGGGAAGAATCAGGCCAAATACTGGAAGGACTATATTATTCGCCTGCGCGACGCCGGCCAAGTACGCAAGCTCGACGCCTAAAAATACTAAAACCGATCTCTGACCTCATACGACCATGACTTCCAATAAGCAAACCCATTTCGGTTATCGGGATGTTGATGAAAATGACAAAGCCGGCCTGGTCGGCGAGGTTTTCCATTCTGTCGCCAGCAAATACGACATTATGAATGATCTGATGTCGATGGGAAATCACCGGCTCTGGAAGGCATTAACGGTGCGCCAAAGCGGCTTGAAACGCGGTGATCAGGCTCTGGATATTGCCGCCGGCACAGGCGATCTATCCAGAAAATTTGCTGATCAAGTGGGCCCAGCCGGCAAGGTTGTGATGACCGACATCAACCCCTCGATGCTGGAACAGGGGAAAATTCGTATGATTGATGCGGGTTACCTGGGCAATGTTGAGTTCGGCATCGAAGATGCGGAGAATCTCAGCTTTGAAGACAATCGTTTTAATTGCGTATCAATTTCATTCGGCCTGCGCAATGTGACGCGCATCCCCAAAGCGCTCAGATCGATGTATCGCGTTTGCAAACCCGGCGGGCGCCTGCTGGTGCTGGAATTCTCACACGCCAAAAACCCGCTGCTAAAGAAATTTTACGATGCTTATTCGTTCAACGTAATCCCCAAAATTGGCGAGATCGTGGCAAATGACCGGGACAGCTACCAGTACCTGGTGGAATCGATCCGCAAGCACCCGGATCAGGAAACCCTGAAGGGCATGATGCTCGAAGCCGGTTTTGATGAAGTACGCGTAATAAATATGCACGGCGGCATCGTCGCACTGCATATCGCCTATAAATATTAGCCAGAGACGGATACTGACGGCATGGTATGGTTAAAATTCATAGAGTCAGCGGGCAATCATTTGCTTACGCTCGATCCTGATTTCCTTGATCAGCTGGAACCTTTTTATAAAAAAACCTTTCGCATCGAGTTGACGGAACCCGCGCTGGACATCGATCTACGCCCCTGTCCCGATGGTTTTATCATCGAAACCGCCGGGGATAATCAGCCGGATGTGACGCTGTGCGGCTCCTTATGGGCTTTAGCGAGGCTGGCAAACGAGGGCGCGCACAGTGAAGGTTTTTCTCAAGGCCGTATCAGCATGAGTGGCGATGCGGAGCTGGGGCAGGCCTTCCAACGCGTGCTTGGCAAGCTGCAGATTGACTGGGAAGAGCTCACCGCCAACCTGCTTGGCGACATGGCGGCGCGCAAACTACACCGGGTCTTTGCAGATGCCGGCAACTGGTTCAGCGAGTCAAGCCAGCAGTTCAAGGAAAACTCAGGTGAATTCATCCAGGAAGAGATCAAAGTCGCCCCCTCCAGGGTAGAGGTCGAAAATATGAGTGATACGGTAGAAACACTGCGCTCGGATACCGCCAGGCTTGAAGCCCGTGTCGCCAAACTGCTTGCTTCGCGAAAAGTTTCAGAACCATCAAGCAATGCGGATTCTTCGGATGCGTAATTTCAAGCATCTTTTGCGCATTGCCCACACCATGCGCCGCTATGGGCTGGACGAAGTTTTATCACATTCCGATTCACTCAATCGCTATACCTGGGCATTCAAACTACTGCCCGTCAGCCGCAAAAATGTAAAAGACCTGCCGCGTGGTGAACGATTTCGCCTGGCACTGGAAGCGCTCGGGCCGGTATTTATAAAGTTCGGCCAGGCACTGTCGACACGACCGGATATGCTGCCACCGGATATCGCTGAGGAACTGGCTAAACTGCAGGACCGGGTTCCACCCTTCAGTGGTGAAGAAGCCATTAAACTCATTGAGGCCGCCTATGGTGAATCGGTTACACAGCGATTTGCCAGTTTTGACAACCAGCCCATCGCAGCAGCTTCTGTCGCTCAGGTTCACTACGCCAGCTTAAAAACCGGTGAAAAGGTCATCATAAAGGTGCTGCGACCGGATATTCTGCCGCTAATTGATCGCGATATCGCCCTGCTCTACCGGCTGGCAGATCTGGCGCTTAAATATTGGCCCGATGCGCGACGCCTGCGCCTGGACGAAATTGTTCAGGATTATGACGCAACCATACACGATGAACTGGACCTGATGCGCGAAGCCGCCAACGCCAGCCAGTTACGTGTTAATTTCCTGAACTCGGATTTAATATACGTCCCCGAAGTATACTGGGATCATTGCCAGACCAATGTGATGTGCATGGAACGCATCGACGGCATTCCTATTCGGGATGTCGCAGCGATCAAAGCAGCTGGTATCGACATGAAAAAACTGGGCCACGCAGGGGTTGAAATTTTCTTCACCCAGGCCTTTCGTGATGGGTTTTTCCACGCCGATATGCACCCGGGTAATATTTTTGTGGGCAAAACCGGCCAATACCGCGCAGTGGATTTTGGCATTATGGGTAGCCTGTCTGACATGGACAAACGTTACCTCGCCGAGAACCTGCTGGCTTTTTTCAACCGTGATTATAAAATGGTTGCTGACTCACACATCCGCGCCGGCTGGGTGCCACCCGGCACCCGGGCAACCGATTTTGAATCCGCGATCCGTACGGTCTGTGAACCCATATTTGCGCGCCCCATCAAGGAAATTTCTTTTGGGAAGTTCCTGATGTCGCTATTTCGTACCGCACAGCGTTTTGACATGCCCGTGCAACCACAGCTGGTATTGCTACAAAAAACCCTGCTCAACATCGAAGGCCTCGGTCGCACCCTGTACCCGGAACTGGATTTGTGGGAAACCGCCAAACCCTTCCTGGAGCGCTGGATGCGCGAACAGGTTGGCCCTAAAGCAGCCGTCAAAACCATCAAACAGGAGTTGCCAAAACTATTCACCATGATGCCGCAACTACCCGGCATGACCCACGAACTGATGCGTCGGGTACGCGATGAGCAGCTGACACTCAACACTCAGTCTGAACAAATGAAATTGCTACAGGAGCAGTTGGAGCGTAACGCGAGCCGCCAGAATGGCCTGCTACTCGCGGGGTTATTTCTCGCTGCGGGTTTAATTGCCGGCAATAGTGAACTGGCGAATACCAGTGTAATCGCAGGGGTGTTGTATGCTGCCAGTGCCCTTTCTGCGCTCAGTAGCTGGTTTCGATCACGCAAACCCTGAAACTTCGCTTTGGTGACAGGTTAAACTGCAACCATGAGTGAATTTCACCCTGTTCAGACCTTCAACGATCTCCTTTCACGCATTGTTCGCGTATTGCTGGTCGGTATCATCTGCGGCACAGCGGCTTCCCTGGCCGCACTGGCACTGGTCTACCTTGTTTCAGCGGGTAGCCATTGGATAATCGAAGCCAAAAATAACACCCCCGGGTGGATAACGGTATTCATCACCCTCGCTATTCCCATGTTTGGCGGCCTGATCGTCGGGTTAATAGTGCAGCAGATGTCGGACAAACGCCCCCACAACCCGGGCGATGCTATCCTTGCCGTACAATCCAACTTAAAACTGGCCACACTAAATCTAAAAGACGGCATACTGAATTTTTTTGCCAGTATCATCAGCCTGGCCAGCGGCGCATCGCTTGGCGAATATGGCCCGATGGTAAATATCGGGGCAACGCTCAGCGCCAATCTACAGAAATACTCACGCACCGAACCAACCGTGTTAATCGGCTGTGGCGTGGCGGCGGCCATTTCTGCCGGGTTTCACGCCCCTATCGCGGGAATAATCTTTGCGCATGAAGTCATTCTTCGCCATTTCTCTTTGCGCGCCTTCGCACCGATCACCATTGCCGCCTCGATCAGCTTTTATATTTCCAAAGCCGTATTTCATACCAACTACCTGTTTCATTTCAAATTTTCTGAGATTCTGTATCTGGGTGAATACGCCGGCTTTATTTTGACCGGTATTCTTTCGGGGCTACTCGCGGTTCTTTTTCTACGCTCCATCCTGTACGCAAGATGGTTCTCCAGCAAGGTCAAAATCGCACAGCAGTACAAACCGATGATTGCCGGGCTGGTGATTGGCCTGCTGGCACTGCAAATTCCGGACATCCTGGGCGTTGGTGATCAGGTCATGCGGGACATGCTCGGCTCAGGTTCGAATTCTGCCCTGGATATCAGTATCCTGCTACTGGCGAAAATTTGCGCTGCGGCCCTATGCCTGGGTTTTGGATTTGTCGGCGGCGTATTCAGCCCCTCTTTGCTCATTGGCATGTTACTGGGCTCGTTGTTCGGTCTTGGCATAGAGCAGCTGTTCCCGTATGCCAATATTCCAATGTACGCAATCTGCGGCATGGCAGCGGTCACCAGCCCGGTTATCGGCGCACCCCTGACCACCATTCTAATCGTTTTTGAATTGACCCATAGCTACGACCTGACCACCGCGGTCATGGTCAGTGTGGTATTCTCCAATGTCGTCAGCTATCGCCTGTTTGGCCGCTCCCTTTTTGATTTTCAACTTAAAAGCCGTGGTTATGATCTAAGCCACGGGCGCGACCCGCTGATATTAAGTACCCTGAAAATAAGCAGCATCTCCCATCCCGATTTTCTCAGCCTTACGCTGGGCTCATTAGCAGAAGATGCGATAAAGCAGCTTATCAAAGCCCGCACCAACGAGGCTTTCGTGCTTGACCCGGAGCAGCGCTTTGTCGGCAATACCAGCCTGACCGACCTGCTCGAATTGGCCCAAAACCAGGGCCCCTTAACAACACTTGACGCTGCGGTTGATACCCATGGCTTGAGGTTGAGCCCGAATACCTCTGTCTGGACAGCGATGCACCAAATAAAAGGCTTTGTCGGAGAAGCCGTGCCCATTGTCGACGATGAGAGCGAAGCAATGCTCGGCATCATTTACGAAACCGACCTGATTGCGGCATATATGCACACTACGCGTGAATTGCGCAGTGAAGAAACCGCCAACGCCTAGTAATAAATGGAGCATCAATGGGGGTCAGACCCCATTGAAATCGAAATTATCGTCTATCCTCGGGATAACTACGGCGCTGACGCGCAAGGTTTGCCTGACGTGCCCGATACTCGGCGTACTCCCGATCAAACGCACGCTTGTAATCCCGCTGCAATTCCGCGGGCATACTAGTGAATTCTTCGGGCGTCAAATTCGGTAAACGCTGGCGCCCTCTTTCAGGCACTTGCCCGCTTTCACGATAAGCTGAACTCGATGAAGGTCCATAATATTCCCGAGCAAACGCACGACTATATTCGCGCTGCAATTCCGCGGGCATACGCGCAAATTCTTCTGATGTCAAATTCGGCAAGGGCCTGCGCTGTTGCGAACCAGGCGAGCGCCTGGAAGTATTGCCATATTCCCGATCAAAGGCAGCCGTATACTCGCGCTGCAAATCAGCAGGCATGCGTGCAAATTCCTGTTGTGTTAGCCTGGGCAAAGGCCTGCGTTGGGTCTTAGGCTCCGGTTTTGCAACAATTTTGTACTCCTTATTAAAGGCACGCTTATACTCCCGCTGCAAGTCTATGGGCATCCGGGCAAACTCTTCCGGAGTCAAGTAAGGCAAAGGCCCCGAATCATTTTCAGATGCGTCCGGCATGGGATTGTTTTCACTGATTATGTAGGTATTTCCTCCGGGCGCTTTGCTATGGGGTGCGGCATACGCCCTGTCTCGGGACTGAGCTCTCGAGCCGGTCCACTCATGCGGTTGCCAGCTGTCCTGTGGATACAGGCCCTGTAAATCCGTTCCGGGCCAGGCTCCTGAATATTGCCCTGGAAACTGATTTCGAAGCATCCACATCTGAATTTCATCGTCGTCGTCATCCAGACGATTCATGAATTCTTCCATCCAGTACATCGGTGTAAACTCAGGCCAGCTATTGTCATCCCAATAAGGGCCAAACGGCCCCATCTTCCAGTCACCACCACTACCCAGCGCGGGCCCTGCCACTATGACCAGCAACAACAAAACCAACCGGTTTATGCTCTTTTTAACTGAAAATTTCATAACGTCAAGTGTGTATTAAGGCACTGAATGCCGCGAGCATTTCGCGCAGATTTCACTTATTCCATTTCATCACATATATTCTTATTTTCAAACTCTTCTTCGAAATTATCAAATGGCATTTCAGGCAACATACCGCGCATCAGTTCACTGCATTCACGCATTTTCTGCATCGCTGGCATCGCCATCATTTCTTTACTGTAAGCAATAGCCTGATCCTGTGCCTGGTCACGTTTACCACTATTACACAAGGTCTTAATCTCTGCTTCCATCTTATTGCCTTCTTTTTCAAGTCTTTCGAGCTCAGACGTATCGATGTCCTGCATACACTCCTGTGCTTTTTGCGCCTGTTCCATCATTTTCATCATATCTTCCGACATGCCGGAATTGCTCTGCGCCATAGCAAATGCGGGCACAAATACGAGCGTTAAAATCATTTTTTGCATTTAGCAATCTCCAATTAACTATAGTAAATTCTATCCCAGCACAATACCTGCGACAGGCCCAAGCGTACCACGGCTGGCCCCGGTTTTTGTACAAAACCCCAGGTTCCTTGATCAATCGTTCAAATCACGAAAAAATAAAACCGCCCATTTATGGCACTAACCGTTTAGAATTGATGCTAATCGCGAACACGAAGATTCGCAATCTTAGCTTGAAAACAACAGAGAACACTAATTTGAAGCCGATCCTGGAAATCAAAAATGTGCACAAATCTTTTGGCGCACTGGATGTCATAAACAACTGTAACCTTGAAGTCGGCCAGGGCAGCATAACCGGGCTGATAGGCCCGAATGGCGCCGGCAAAACCACCCTGTTCAACCTTATAGCAGGGGCGTTCCATGCTGATCAGGGTGAAATTATTTACGCGGGAAATCCGATCACCCATTGCGCCCCCGAAACTTTATTCAAGCGCGGTTTATTGCGTACTTTTCAGATCGCACAGGAATTCTCCCACCTGACGGCCCTTGAAAATCTGATGATGGTTCCTCCCGCACAACCGGGCGAAAATATCGTAAACCCCTGGGTTCGGCCGGGCGAAGTGCTCCATTTTGAAGCTGGAGTATGCCAGAAGGCCAACGATGTCATCGATTTTCTGAAGCTGGATCATATTAAAAATGAGCTCGCGGGAAACCTCTCTGGTGGCCAGAAGAAACTGCTGGAGCTAGGGCGTACCATGATGGTTGACGCGAAACTGGTGCTTCTGGATGAGGTGGCGGCTGGGGTAAACCGAACCCTGCTCAAAGATCTGGTTGAAAATATTTTGAGACTCAATCGCGAACTGGACTATACCTTTTTTGTCATCGAACACGATATGGACATGATAGCAGAACTTTGCTCGCCGGTTATCGTGATGGCAGAAGGGCGTAAAATGATGGAAGGCTCAATTGAAGAAATACGTGCTAATCCAGAGGTGGTGGCGGCTTACTTCGGGGGAGGCAAGGCCTGATGGCACTAATTGAAATCAATAAACTGGTTGCAGGATACGGCGACAACGCACCCATCCTGCAAGACGTTGATATGGTGCTGGAAGAGGGCGATATTGGCGTTATCGTCGGCCCGAATGGCGCGGGTAAATCCACGCTACTAAAATCTATTTTTAGCTTGCTCAATATTCATAGCGGCCAGATTAAACTCAATGGCGCAGATGTAGTTGGTCTGCGCGCAGACCAACTGGTTGAAAACGGGCTGGCCTTTGTGCCACAGGAATTCAATGTATTTCAGTCTATGAGCGTAGAGGAAAACCTCGAAATGGGCGCGTTTACGCTCAGGCATGGAATGAAAGAAAAAATTGAAAAGGTCTATACCTATTTCCCGCCACTCAAAGAAAAACGTAAACAACCCGCAGGCGAACTATCCGGCGGGCAAAGGCAGATGGTCGCCATGGGCCGCGCACTGATGGCCGGGCCCAAAATATTGTTGCTGGATGAGCCGACCGCAGGTCTGTCGCCCCTGTTCATGGAAAAAATATTTGAGCGCATTATCGCCGTCAACAAGGCCGGCGTTACCGTACTCATGGTGGAACAACACGCGAAACAGGCCCTGGGCATCGCCGACAAGGGTTTTGTCCTGGTCACCGGCCGCAATGCCTATACCGATACCGGTGAGGCCTTACTAAATAACAAGGAAGTCGCTAAGGCTTTCCTGGGCGGATAACATGAACGAACTCATTTTCTTCGTAAACAAAGTCATTATTTCCGGCGCATCGATCGGAGCGGTATATGCCATGGGTGCGATCGGCATTACCCTGATCTTCAGCATACTGCGCTTCGCACATTTCGCGCATGGCGATATGATGACCATGGGGGCATTTTTCGCCTTTGCACTAACCGCGCTGTTCCCAACGGCCGGCCAGGTATTTGGATTACCTACCGGTTTTATCATGATACCCTTTGCGATGCTGCTCACGGCATTTATTGCGGTATTGCTTGATAGAACCTTCTATCAGCCACTACGCAGAAACAATGTCAGCCCTGTCACCATGGTCATGGCATCCATCGGTGTAACCTTGATGCTACAGGGGTTAATACGCCTTTTTGGCGGCATTGAAGCCCGGCATTTTTTCTTCGCCGAGCGCAAAGACATCTTCAGGTTATCTCTGCCGTTTGAATCGGCCAGCCGTAAGATTGTCATTACCGAACCGCAGATTCTGCTATTCATCTTCACCCTGGTGGCGGTGTTTAGCCTGCACTATATCCTGACCCATACACGCATGGGAAAGGCCATGCGTGCGGTATCAGACAACGCCGACCTTGCCAGGGTATCGGGCATCAATACGCAAAAGGTCATCGTCGTCACCTGGTTGATTGCCGGGAGCCTGGCGGCCGCCGCCGGCACCCTGCTTTCGCTCGACGTAAGCCTGAAACCTGATTTAAGTTTTAACCTCTTACTGCCCATATTCGCCGCTGCAATCGTCGGTGGTGTGGGCCACCCCTATGGCGCAGTGGTCGGCGGGTTTGTGGTAGGCTTTGCAGAAACCCTTTCTATTTTCAACTGGGCAATCTTTCTGCGGCCTTTTCAGGATTCTTTTCCCGAATGGATGGAGTTACCCGCGAAAATTGCCCTGGTTCCAACCGAATACAAAATTACCGTACCTTTTTTCATTCTAATCGTAATACTGATCTGGCGCCCGACCGGCATCTTTAAGGGGAAAGTGCTATGAATCTAAACTCAAATAACAAAAGAGAATTCATACTCGTCGGGCTTGCGAGTGCACTGGTCGCTCTGGTATTTCTCAAACTGGGCACCGCCTTCGGCCTGCGTATGCTCGCAGAGATTGCCTGCTTTACCATTATTGCGCTTGGGCTCACCATACAATGGGGTTATGCCGGCCTGTTCAATGCCGGCATCATGGGCTTTATCGCCTTATCGGCTTTTGTCAGCATGCTGGTATCGTACCCGGTTAACGAAGCTTTCTGGGCCTCAGGGGATGCAAGTTCTCTTGCGGGCGTATTTGCCCGTCTGGGCATCGGTATCGGAATCATCTGGGGCATTAATAAGCTACCGGCATTGCAGCCCCGAACCAAATTACGGCGTTTACTGGTTCTCATCGCAATTGCAATAACCTACCTGGTGTTCATGCAAAGCCTCGCGCCGGTTGCCAGCAGTATCGAAAAAACGGCCGGATTCATCGGTGGATTCGGGCTGCCTGTCTGGCTGGGATGGGCAGCCGGAGGGGTGGTCGCTGGTGTGCTCGCCTGGTTTGTAGGGCACATTTGCCTGGGCCTGCGTAGCGACTATCTTGCCATTGCAACCCTGGGTATTGCTGAAATCATCAAGGCTATACTGAAAAACGCCGACTGGTTAACACGTGGCACGCTGACCGTTTCACCTCTGCCGTGGCCGGTACCGACACCGGGAGAAATTGGCTTCATCGCCTCAAGAGCCATGTACCTGGCCGTCACGGCTGTGCTGATAGCGGTCATTTTCTGGCTACTGCAACGCGCCTACAGCGCACCCTGGGGGCGCATGATACGCGCCATCCGTGACAATGAGCTTTCGTCATCCGCCATGGGTAAAGACGTAAACGGCCGCCGGCTTGAAGTTTTCATCATCGGATCGGTTCTGATGGGCATAGGCGGCGCAGCACTGGTCACCTTTAACAGTATTTTTGATCCCTCGGGCTTTCTGCCCCTGCACCATACCTTCCTGATCTGGGTGATGGTAATACTCGGCGGAGCGGGCAACAACCTGGGTACGCTGATCGGCACGGTAATCGTTTATGTCGTCTGGGTCATGTCGGAACCCGCCACGCTGGCCATTTTCGATGGTATTAAATACCTTGGGCTGGAATGGTTCGACTGGCAGGCACCTACCGATTTTGACAGCCGCGCCCTGCAAATGCGCGTATTTGTGATCGGCCTGACCATCACGCTGGTTCTGCGCTTTGCACCAAAGGGCCTGCTCCCGGAGAAAATCCGCGAACACTAAAAAAAACCGGACTTAAATTAGATGAGATTCGAGAGGCTCACCAACATCATACGACTACTTTCTTGTTTTTACTGAACCTGAAATTTACTGCAAAGTCATTCGTCAAGTTACAAAAACAAAAAAAAGCCCGGGGCATAGCCCGGGCTTTTTAATGCTTTAAGTAAAGCAGCTTACTTGAGCACAGCCACTTCAACAAACTGGCCATCTTTGATCGCCATTTCGACAATTACGCCAGGTACGTCACCTGCGGCATCAAATTCGTGATTACCGGAAGCACCCTGGTAGTTGATGTCTTTACCGGCTTTAATTGCCGCAGCTGCTTTTTCAAACTCGCCCGGCAGGATTTCTTCGCCCGGAGCGTTAGATACAGCGCGCACGGCCTTAGCCACGGCAGCACGATCACCACTACCGGCTTTTTCGATAGCCAGCGCGAGAATGAATGCCGCATCATAAGCCTGCGCTGAAAATACCGCGTCCGGATCCATACCGGCTGCTTTAGCTGCTTCTACAAACGGGGCTTTACCCGCCAGTTCAGGTGAACCCGGCTTGGTTGCAATCATATCAACATCACCGCCCAGGGCATCGATCAACTTGTCGCCGACCATACCATCACCACCGACAAATTTAGCGAAATCGCCGCTTTCCATTGCCTGACGAATAATCGTCTGACCGGATCCGTCAGCGTATGCCAGCACCACCAGTGTCTCAGCGCCGGAAGAAGCCAGGGAACCTACTTCTGCGCGGTAGTCCGCCTTGCCGTCTTCGTGTGCTTCATTGGCCGCAACCTTACCACCAACGGCTTCAAACGCGCCCGCAAGTGCTTCAGCAAAACCTTTACCATAGTCATTATTCACATAAGAGATGGCGACTTCATTTATGCCTTTCTCCTTGAGCATTTTCGCCATCATCTTGCCCTGATAAGCATCTGAGGGCGCGGTACGAAACACCAGGTCGTTATCTTTCAGTTCAGTCAGTGCCGGTGAGGTTGCGGAAGGTGAAATCAGTGCCACGCCACCCGGAATCGCAGCATTATTTGATGCTGCGATCGTAGCGCCCGAACACATCGGGCCAACAATGGCCGAAACATTTTCAGAATTCACCATGCGGTCTGCCACGTTTGAAGCCGCTGTGGCATCGGCACAGGTGCTATCGCCCTTTAGCAGTTCAATCGAACCACCCTGTGCATTTACCTGATCAATCGCCAGTTTGGCACCGGCATAAATCGGCGGGGTTAAGCTCTCCAACGGGCCGGTAAACCCGCCCAGGAAGGCCATTTTTGTGTTCTCAGCATGCGCCAGACTGCTAGTCGCGATCGCCGCAGCTAACAGGCTTAGTTTTAAAGTTTTGTTCATATTACATTCTCCTCTGATTTAAGTGGGTGGGTCAAAAATAGTTCTTGTGACGCGATTTTAGCCTATAAACAGGCAAATTACATTTTGCTTGAGTCAATCAAGGCCAAATTCCACTGCAGAAGCAGATTAACCGCGTTTTAGAAACGGTCGCTCAAGGTAGGTATAGGTCAGCGCAGACACGATATACGTCAATAGCAATACCAGAACGAAACGCAGACCAAGCCCTAAACCAAACCCGAAATAGTAATTAAACATGCCACCCACCATAGAAATCATCACCGGGTGAATGAGATAAAAACTATATCCCACCAGGCCTATCGCACGTATGGGTGTCCAGGAAAGCAAATTGCTAAACAACCTGCCGGATGTCACCAGGGCAAGCAGAATCATAACGCCTGCTGCCACCCCAAACCAGCCGGGGTATTTTATTGGCAGATAGTACCCTGGCCTTAAAACATCGGTAGCAAGCAAGATATAGGCAGACAGCGAAACAATGCCGACCAGAGAGGCCCAGAACTTAAACTGCCTGGAGGACAGGAAAAAAGCATCATGCTTAAGAATTACTCCGTGATACAGATAGGAAAAAAGCATGCCGCAAACGAATATACCAACATAAGGCGGGTGAGGTACGTTCAGGCTGTACAGAGACATTACCGATTTATCCAGCCAGAGGTTAGCGGCGACCATAATCGCAGCAAGCGCAACAACAATCCACAGTGGCCGACCCCGAAACAGCAGGTAATTCACAATCATGATTAGCGGCAGGGCAAGGTAGAATAACAACTCCTGCTGTATCGTCCACAGGTGCCCGTCTCCCTGCAGAAACAAAACATGACGCACGGCACTTTCTGAATACTTGCCAGCCACAAAATAAACTACAAAGATATACACATAATACATTGGCAAAATGCGTTTGAGCCGACGCAGTAAATATTCCCCCATATAAGACATTGAAACGGCGCGCTCAGGTTTTTGTACAAAAGGAATGGTCAGCAAAAACCCGCTCAAGGCAAAGAATATCCACACACCCGCTGTCCCGGCCCCGATAAACGCACCCAGAGTATGGTCAGCGAGAACCAGCAATACCGCGATGCCCCGGATACCGTCCAGTGCTGCGTAGTTAATATGCGATGATGAAAAGGCACGATTTAAATCACTAAAGGCAGGGAACTCACGCCAGCGAAAATTGGAGATAAACAGGTAAAATGCCAGCGTCAGGATGACCGGAAATACTGAGCTGACAAATTTATTGTTAACAATAAGTTCATCTTTCAATGTCAGATAGGGATCCGTACCGCTAACATCGAACGATAAATAGTCCCCTTGCAATTGATAGTTAGAGATCGACGCATTGGGCTCGAATCGCTCGAACAGTTGCTGTGCATTCATCTCAATGGGCGGCCCGAAGACACTGCTTGTCTTGAAATGATAGAGCTTTACATGCCCCGTGTCCTCCCCCGGATCAAGGCGCAACTTTCGGGCCAGTTTCCCGTTTAGTGGCAGGCGGATGGTGGTTTTCTCCCCTGCCGAAATATCGGGTGAAGTCAACACGCGCTTGCCTACAAAAGCAGCCTCGCTTCCCGCACTGTAATAAGCATAAAAACGATCAGCTTGATCGAGCTCCAGGGTGAGATAAATTCCTGAGAAACTTGAAAGAACAAATACCGACAGCAAGAACTTGCATATTGCAAAACAGGCCAGGCTAAGCAAAGCCAGTATTGCAGCCCGCGTTCGTAGCCGCGCGGCAATACGCGATAAAAGAGTTAGGAAGTTCACTGGTTAATGGAGCAAATTCGGCTTAAAGTGGCTGAATATATTAAAGACCTGAGTTTGTACAATTTTTTATCGCATCAATGCAGAAAACCGACATTTGATGAATCATTGTGCAACCCGCAGTCTACCATCTAAAGCATATTTTATCGCAACTTAAAGTCAGCCCTGATAACGCTTTTACGGCATTAACCGGGAATCAGCTTTTCGCCTCCCTCACCCGCTGACTCCTGTCGCTTCAACAAGCTATTGCGAATAAACGGCATACACATTGGCACCACCAAAATAGCAAAGGCAATCAGTAAAATACTCAGGGTCAAAGGGCGCTCCCATAAAAATGACCACGAATTGTTCTCAGAGAAATTGATCGCTTTGCATCCCAAATATCACTGGATCAAATAGTGTGGAAGCGGTTGTGCTGTCTGCATGTTTCGAAACCTCTTCCATAAGTTCCCACGGAGATTTGCAAGCGTTGCGGCTGAAATATTCTCCCCGGCAACGAGAGAGGGAGCCGGAGAGATACAGAGGTAGGGAAAGGGACGGGAGATCAGTCCCCTTCGGCTACGCCTTCCGCTCTGGCTTTGGCCCGCCGCGCCCGATAGCTCGGCAAGAGCACCAGGATCACGGCAATAGCCAGCAGCCCTAATGTCATCGGGCGTTCCCAGATAAATGCGGCACCATCATAGAGTTGCATGGAGCGCGAGAAATTATCCTCGAGCATGCCGCCGAGAATAAAACCGATCAGCAGCGGTGCCAGCGGATAATCAGCAAATTTCAACGCTGTTGCACACACTCCAAAGCCCACCAGCAGCAGCAGTTCCGTCGCGTTGTTCTGACCGATGTAAGCGCCCATCAATGTAAAGAACAAAATGAACGGGATCAGATAGTTACGCGGCACTGACAATACTTTGGCGATATATGGTATCAGCGGCAGGTTCAGAATCAACAGTACCAGATTGCCGATGAACATGGACACGATAACCGCCCAGAAAATCTGCGGCTCGTCGATCATCAGGCGCGGGCCTGGCGTCACATTAAGCGCGATCAGCGCCCCGAGCAGGATTGCCGTAGTTCCCGATCCGGGTATGCCAAGCGTTAGCAGAGGAACAAACGAACCGGTACACGCGGCGTTATTAGCAGTTTCGGGTGCGGCCAATCCTTTGATTGAACCGTGACCGAATTCTTCCTGTTCTTCTTTGGTTGCGATGTTGCGTTCAACTGCATAGCCCAGAAAGCTGGCAATCGTGGCTCCCGCGCCGGGCAATACGCCAATGAAGAAGCCCTGCAATCCCTGCCGACCGATTACCGGTGCAATGGCGCGCGCCTCGGCTCGGCTGATGCGCAGATCCTTTATTTCGCCCTCCCCGCCTTTCAGTTCCTTCGGTTTAAGCACCAGAAACAACGCTTCTGGCAGCGCGAACATGGCCATCGCCAAAGTGATAAAGCCGAACCCGGATTGCAGATCCATGATCCCCATAGTGAATCTGGGCATATTAAACAATGCGCCCTCTCCGACAGTTGCCATGATCAATCCCAGCAAGGTCATCAGCATAGCTTTGGCGACTTGACCCGTGCCCGCAAAGGCCGCAATTGCAGACAGCCCCACCACCATCAGCGCGAAATATTCCGGCGAGTGGAACAACAGAGCGACAGATGACAGCGCCGGGGCGAAGATCATCAACAAGATCGCCCCAATTGTGCCGCCGCAGAAACTGGAGATCGCAGCAATGGACAGTGCCTTGCCTGCCATACCGTTCTTGGACATTGGATAGCCGTCGAAACTTGATGCCACCGTTCCCGCAACCCCGGGCGCGTTCAGCAGGATCGACGAAGTCGAGCCACCGAAAATCGCGCCATAATAGACTCCAGCCAAAAGGATCAGGGCAGCCGATGGGTCGCCCATCGAGATGGCGATCGGTATCATGATAGCAATTATCGACATTGGCCCGAGACCGGGAAGCATGCCGATAAACGTTCCGATTAAGCAACCACAGATAACCATCAGAAGCATTTGCAGCGACAGGGCCGTTTGCAGGCCAATCAGAATTCCTTCTAGCATATCAACCCCCTAGAAAACCGGGCAGTGGGCGCATGTAAATGCCGAGCACTTCCTGCACCAGATACCACACGGTAAATGTAGCAATCAGAGAGACGATTGCCATGATAAGCCATCTCCGTTCGCCAAGGATAAAAGATCCCAGAAACAGAAATGCAGATGTCGAGAATATAAAGCCCGCGGGGCGCAGGCAAAGCGCATATATCACCATCAGTGCAAGCAACATCAGCGCTTGACCCAAGTGATAGTCCCCAAGACGGCGATAATCTATTTCGCCTGTATTTCCTTCGCTTTTCTCCAAACCCAACAGGATCACCAAACAGGCAATTGCGGCCAGAATCGATAATACTTTGGGAAACGTGCTTGGCCAGATCGGATTGCGCATCATAAACGGCGCCAGATCTGCATCCATCGTAAACCAGGCGGTGTAGCCGTAGGCTAGACAGATGCATAGCAACACCAAAGCTATCCAGCGATCAAGAGCCATCAGAAATTCTCCGGACTAAATATTAGTTTCAAATAGTCGAGTGGAAGATCCCACCCGACTGTCGGCATCTTCAGAGGAAGCCGAGCTTTTTCATCAGATCACCAATGATCTGTTCCTGATTTTCCAGGAAGACTTTGAAGTCATCACCCGGGTTATGGATGTTCACCCAGCCATTACGGGCTCGTACGGTTTCCCACTCGGGCGTTTCGTACATTTGCGCGATGACAGCCTGGTACTTGGCTACATCTTCCGCAGGAAGACCTGGTGCGCCAAAGAAGCCGCGCCAGTTCACAAATGTGGTGTCGATGCCTTGTTCCTTCATTGTCATTGCATCAGGCGCGGCGCCAACACGCTCATCGGATGTCACACCAATGATTTTGACTTCGCCCGCGCTGGCCAGATCGACGGCTTCGGAAAACCCTGTGGACAAGGCCGCGATCTCACCAGACAGCAAGGCCGCCATAGCTTTACCGCCCGCGTCATACGGAACGTACTTGACCTCAAGAGCATCCTTGCCTGCGGCTTCGAAAACCATTGCTGCAACCAGGTGGTCCATGCCGCCAGGCACCGAACCGCCACCGATGGCAGTTGCACGGGAATCCGCATCAAATGCTGCGATCAGATCAGACATCGAGTTGATGGGACTATCCTTACCAACGACCAGCGCTGCATAATCGCCGATTGTACCGGAAACCAGCGTTAGATCCCGGAAGTTGTGCGGGAACACGCCAGTCAACGAGCGGATCACGATCGGGGTTGAATTGACCATAAGCGTGCCATGGTTACTTTCGGCGTTTTCGATCAGGAATCCTATCGCCTTACCGCCGCCGCCACCTGACATATTTTCGTAACTTGCTGTTCCGATCAAACCAGAATTGGTTAACGCCTCACCGGTTCCTCGTGCGGTACCATCCCAGCCACCGCCAGCGCCGCCCGGGATTAAGAAATGAATACTGTCTATATCCGCCGCATTTGCTCCGCTATTGAGCGCGAATGTCATCAGCGCAAGCATGGCTAGCTTTCTGATGCGTGTAGGTGTTCTTGATTTCATTTAAATAACTCCTCGTTTTAGTGTTGATGTTACATTGTAGTAGCACTAATACTCCGTTGGATATAATGCGCAGGAAAAGAACATTAAATAACTATAATTACTTATGAACATTAAGTTCACGATATTGCAAACACTAATTTTGTAAAATGCAGCCATGAAACACCCGAACCTGAAAGCCCGAATGATCATGCTGCTTGGCCTGATGGCGCTCGTACAAACGGGGTTAATCGGATATTTCGCACTGCAATACCTTACCCGTTCACTGGACGACCAGATTGGACAACGGGCCATGCACGTGGCGAAAACAATCGCCACCATGCCCGAAATTGTAAAGGCTGTTCGCCGCTCGGATTCGACATTTCTGATCCCCCTGGCGGCGAAACTCGCACAAAAAAATGATGCCCTGTTTATTGTGATCGGCGATAAACAGGGCATTAGACTGGCCCACCCGAACCCGGAGAAAATCGGCCATTCCATGCAGGATGACGATGGAGATGACAATGCACCCGCACTGATACACGGCAAGGGTTATATTTCTAAAGCACTTGGGAGCCTGGGGCTTTCTATGCGCGGTAAAGCACCCATTTTGTCCGGCCAGGACAACCAGGTTGTCGGCGTAGTCTCTGTGGGTTATTTGCTGGATACGGTATCGACCACCATTAGCCGTTACCGGGCCACGCTGCTCTTTGTAATACTCATCGCTTTTATCATTAGCGTATTAATCGCCATCTGGGCTGCCAACCATTTTAAGCGCGCCATTTTCGGGCTGGAACCCGAACAGATCGCAGTACTATTTGAAGAACGCAATGCAACTATTGAAGCCGTTCGTGAAGGCATCATCGCGGTAAATGCAAAAGGCAACATTGTGACCATCAATCAAGCAGCCATCGACACACTAAAACTAAATAATGAGTTAAACGTGGTCGGTAAAAACATTCAGGATGTGCTGCCAGACAGTGAATTAATGACCGTTATCAAAAGTGGCCAGGCACAATATGATCAGGATACCTGGATCAATCAGCTGGAAGTTATTGTCAATCGTATACCGATTATCCAGAACGATCAGGTGACGGGCGTGGTCGCCAGTTTCCGGCGAAAAGACGATCTGGAAAAAATTACCCGAAAACTAAACGACCTTGAACAGTACACGGATACGCTGCGTAGCCAGGCACATGAATATTCAAACAAGCTACATACCATTGCCGGTTTAATTCAGCTGGACGCAAGACAGGAAGCCCTCGCGTTAATAGGCCAGGAATCAGAAGACCATCAGGCGCTGATTGAATTATTGCTAAAGGCCGTATCCGATCCAACTCTGGCAGCGTGTTTTCTTGGCAAATTCAGCCGGGCAAAAGAAATGGGGTTGAAACTTATTATTGACCCCGATAGCCACATGGCTGAACTGCCTCCATCCTTCCCGAAAGAGCACTTGATGACCATCATTGCCAACCTGGTTGACAATGCCTTTGAAGCTACTTTACAGGCACGGGGGCGTGGTGGCGAAATACGCGTATCGATGACCGACCTCGGCAACGATCTGGTTTTCGAATTTGAAGACCAGGGTAGCGGGATTAGCCTCGATGAAGCTGAAAACATGTTTGAAAAGGGCGTAAGCAGCAAAAAGGGAGATGAACATGGCTTTGGCCTGCATATCGTTAAAAAGCTCACCCGCCAGCTATCCGGTGAAATCACCATAAACCCTTCTGACCAGGGGGGTAGCATTATTACTCTCTATTTGCCAAAAAACAGCATCACACAGGAGGTAGCGCCGGCATGAAACCGATTAGCGTTGTCATTGTTGAAGACGATCATAAAATCGCCGAAATACAATCCCGCTTTATCGAGCGTATACCAGGGTTTGAAGTCGTAGGGATAGCACACAGCCTGGTTGAAGCGAATGACATCGTCGAAGTATTTCGCCCTGAACTGGTCTTGCTCGATGTTTATTTTCCAGATGGAAATGGGCTGAATTTTTTGCGCGATATTCGGGCCAGCGATCTGGGTGTAGACGTTATCCTGATTACCGCGGCCAAAGAGATAGACGTGTTCAAATCTGCGATGCATGGGGGCGTGTTTGATTACATCCTCAAACCACTGGTATTCGATCGATTTAAAAACACCCTGACCAAGTTCTCAGCCCATCTGCAAAAGCTCGAAGATTTGAGTGCTCTTGCACAAACGGATGTTGATCGCCTGCTTTCCGG
>JAAELZ010000009.1 GCA_024226105.1 Pseudomonadota bacterium
CTGTTGATCAAGGGCGGCCGCCAGAAACTGATCACCTGGAATAAACAATACAATAAAATCGGGCGCCTGCTCAAATTGCGCCCAGTACTGCTTCTGCGCCAGTTCACGAATACGTGTTTTCAATTGCCCGGCATGCTGGCTCAGTTTGGCCTCACGTACCGCGACATCTTCACTGTTAAACGCATCCAGGTACGCATCCAGAGGGGTCTTTACGTCCACCACGATCTGCCGCTCACCTGGCAGATGCACAATTAAATCAGGACGAATCAGGCCTTCTTCTGTTTGTACCGATAGCTGCTCGGTAAAATCGGCATGCTCGTTCATTCCCGACAGTTCCAACAGGCGTTTTAGCGTAAGTTCACCCCATTGCCCGCGTACTTCCGGGCGTCGAAGCGCATGTGCCAGGTATCGGGTTTCCTGATGTAATAGCGACTGAGCCCCGGACATGGCCTTGATCTGCCCGCTTAGCTCGCCTTGCGTATGACGGGTACTTCTATCCAGGCTATCAAGTTGCTGATGGGTGGTTTTGAGCGCATCCTGCAAGGGTTTAACAAGGTTAGAGATCGCAGTTTCACGTTCTTTCAGGCCACTATCGGCCTGTGAATAGTGCCGCCCCAAAACTTCACCCGCTAATTGAATGAAACTTTGATTATTTTCGCGTAAGGCCTCTGCAGACAGCGCGGCAAAACTATTTTCCAGGCCCGCGATACGCTCTTCCGAAGATTTCATTTCGAGCTCAAGCATCGCTTCGAGCAGGCTGATCTTGCGCGTTGCGGATAACCTCGCAAAAAGCCATCCGAGCACAAAACTCAGCAAACACAAAACAAACAGGCCAACCCACAGTATGGCAATCTGATCCTGTAACAGGGTTAACCAGGATTGCATTTAGAGCCCTGTACTGGAAAGCAGGGAGCCCAACTCTCGAGGGTGATCGATGACAATATCGGCTCCCCATTCATCCGGGCTGTTGTTTTGATCATAATATCCATACCGGGCCGCCACTGATAACATGCCGGCGGCATTGGCTGCCTTTATATCACGAGGATCATCGCCCACATAGATAGTCTCTTCGGGTAGCATTCCGGCCATTCCACAGGCGTAGAGTAGTGGCCGGGGCGAGGGCTTTTTTTCGGGCAGGGTATCGCCACTCACCAGTACGTGCAACCGGTCGTACAGATTCATTTGCTTTAGCAGGGGCTCGGTCAAGGCTGCCATTTTATTGGTTACCACACCCCATGAATAATTACCCTCGTCGAGATTATCCAGCAACACTGACATACCCTCAAACAAAGTTGTTTTTTCACACAGTGCATCACGGTAGAAGCCCAGGAATTCCTCAACATAGCCGGTGTATTCCGGTGCCTCTTCACTCAAACCAAAGCCGCACTGCAACAGGCCGCGCGCGCCGCGTGAAACATAAGGCCTCGCAACC
>JAAELZ010000010.1 GCA_024226105.1 Pseudomonadota bacterium
CTTAGCATCTGGACAAATATGAAAAGCCCTGTTAATCGTCATCCCCGCAAAAGTGGGTATCGAGCACCGGATTGTAAAATGATATGCTTTCGCGTATGGGTTCCCGCTTCCGTGGGAATGACCTTTTTACGGGACGGATGCGATTAAAGAGTAAAAAAGAGTTCGTACTAAAATTTGTTGCGGCCTGTATCTTGTGCCTGGGTTTCATTCTGGCGTTTGTCTGGCTGGCACAAAAAATTGTAGGCTGAGGGGAATTGTGCTGATTCTTAGGTAGAATCGATCGTTCACTCATATTTTCTGCGCAAAAGGATCACTGACTTGAAAAAAATAATGCAACATTCTCGTTATCAGTCGGGTTTTTCCGTGGTCAAACTGCTGCTGCCGATACTTTTTATCGGTTGCGGCATTATGCTGTTCCAGTATTTACTCGATTCCGAGCCGGATCATAAGGCGCCTGTGCCTAAAGAGAAAACCTGGAGCGTGCAGGTACAGACGCTCGCTGTTGAACGCCTTTCCCCGGAAATTGAAATTCAGGGGAAAGTTGAAGCGCCCGATCGATTCAGGGCGGCCGCGCCCGGTGCCGGCTGGGTGGAGACAGTCAACGTGCGCGAAGGAGACCGCGTCGGCGCGGGCCAGGTTCTGGTGGGGCTGGATCCCAGAGATTTCACCACAGCCCTGACCCAGGCGGAGGCAGAGCTTGCAGATATTGAGGCGCAACTGGTGGAAGGGGATATCCGGTTTACCCAGGATCAGGCCGCCTTACTTTCAGAGAAAAGCATACTGGAACTGACCCGGAAATCGCTAGCGCGTAGTTCAAGGCTAAAAAAGCAATCGCTCAGCTCAGATGCCGAGCTGGAAGAAGCGCAGCGCGCACTTATGCGCCAGCAGCTTCTGGTTAATCAGCGCGAGTTGGCGGTAAAAAGCTATGATTCCAAAAAGCAGCAGCTTGAGGCGAGAAAGCAACGTGTGCAGGCACAAATGGAACAGGCGCACCGGGCATTGGAGCGCAGCCTTGCCCTTGCACCCTACGATGGGATTGTCTCTGCGGTTAACGTGGCGGCCGGCGGGCGTGTCAACGCCGGCACCGAAATGGTGACGATGTACTCTCCTTCAGGGCTCGAAGTGAGGGGGTTGATTCCTGCCCGATATCAGAATGAGCTGGCGCTTGCACTTGATGGCGGGCAGGAGCTTGTAGCTCGCGCAGCCAATTCTGCTACAGAAGAAGAGGCATTGAAATACCTGCTGGTGCGGCTTGCCGGTGAGGCAAAACCCGGTGGTGTGGATGGGTTTTTTCAAGCCAGCGTTCCTGCGACGGCGGGTTTATCGCCCGGAGCTTTGATTACGCTGAGGTTAAAGCGACCGTCACAGGATGGTTTGTACCGGGTTCCGCCCACGGCTATTTATGATAATACGCGCATTTATTTATTGCGAGAGGGGCGCCTGGCAGGTGTTTTGGTAGACATTGTCGGGGCTGCGCTGTTTGAAGGTGAATCGATTCGTCTTATCAGCAGCGATGAGATTAGTGCCGGAGACCGGCTGGTATTGACGCGGCTTCCAAACGCGACTACCGGTTTGAAAGTCGAAGCGATCGAGACACAATAAACGATGTCTGAGCTGATGCCGGAACCGGATCCTGATGCCTCAACAGGAGGAGCGTCACCCCAGCGAGGCCACGGCCTGATCGGCGCCTTTGCCCGGCATAAGGTCGCCGCCAATATGCTGATGGCGATGATGATTCTTTCGGGTCTTATCGCGCTTAAATTGCTCAATATTCAGTTTTTTCCCAGTGCAGAGCCCACCATTGTTACCGTAACCACGGCATGGGGGGGTGCAAGTACTGAGGATATCGAATCGGCGCTGACCACACCGCTTGAGCAACGTTTACGCAACGTTGAAGACATCAAGCAAATCACTTCTACGTCGGTATCCGGACTGTCCGCGATCACATTGGAACTGGATACCGGGGCTGATCTGCTGCTTACCATGGATCGTATTCAGAGCGAAGTGGACGGATTTTCGAATATGCCGCAGGATGCCGAGGATACGGTGATCAAATCCGGGGGGCATTTTGAAACTGTGGCACGCCTGCTCCTGAGCGGTGATGTTGCGCTGGGCGAGTTGCGCTCGCTCGCTTATCGTTTTGAAGAAGATTTGCTGGCGCGCGGCATTGATCGTATTGAATTTACCGGTATGCCTTCTGAGGATATTCTCATCACCCTCGAGCCCGGGCAACTTAAGGAATTGGGGTTGAGCCTGAATCAACTTGCCGAGCGAATCCGCAAGGTCAGCCAGGATCAACCGGCCGGATTAGTCGGTAAAGATGATGGAACTCGGGAGTTACGCAGCCTCGGTAAAAGGCGCGACCCGGCCGCTTTCGCAGATATTCCCGTGGTTAGCCACCATCAGGGGCAGCTTGAACTCGGAACCATTGCAGATATTAAACGCGGCAGCCGCCAACGCGAGGCCTACGTGACCGTGCAGGGCAAACCTGCGATTGTGTTGACCTTAAAACGTGCCGAGAACGGAAATTCCCTGGACGCTGCGCGTTTATTGCAGGAATGGAAGGATGAAACATTGCTAACGCTCCCACCCATTATTAGTGTGCAGGTGTTTAACGAGCGCTGGACGCTGATTAAAGGGCGGATTGATTTGATGGTCAAAAACGGGGGAGGGGGTCTGGCCCTGGTGCTGATTATTCTGTTTTTATTTCTGTCAGGGCGTGTTGCATTCTGGGTGGCGGTAGGCATACCCGTCTCATTTATGGCCACGTTGGCGGTCATGTACCTGGCGGGTAGCAGCATTAATATGATCAGCCTGTTCGCGTTGATTATGGCGCTGGGTATTATCGTGGACGATGCGATTGTGGTTGCGGAGGATGCCCAGGCTCATTTTGAAATGGGGGAGGGGGGGGTGCAGGCTGCGGAGGGGGGGGCGCGAAGAATGCTGGCGCCGGTAATGGCCTCTTCGCTTACCACCATTGCCGCGTTCCTTCCATTAATGCTGGTGGGTGGGTTTATGGGCAGGTTGTTTTTCGCCATCCCGCTGGTCATCATTTCGGTCATCGTGGCATCGTTAATCGAAAGTTTTCTGGTATTGCCGGGTCATTTACGGCACGCTTTTAGGGGCGCGCATAAGAAACGCCGCACACGCTTGCGCCGGCGACTTGATACGGGATTTGAATTTTTCAGGGACAGGATGTTCCGAAAACTGGTGCGCACTACGA
>JAAELZ010000011.1 GCA_024226105.1 Pseudomonadota bacterium
TCCTTGGCCAGCATTTTCAGTGAGCGCGTAATATTGGATATTTCGGTAGCGCGGTTTTCATTACTTTCACTCGATTGCATCAGTTGCAGGTAATCAATGACGATCATATCCAGCCCGTCGTTCTCGCGCGCCAGACGGCGTGCCTGTGAGCGCAATTCGATGGGAGACAGGCCTGCTGAGTCGTTTACATGAATTTTGGCTTTGGACAACAGGCTCACCGCACTGGAAATTCGGGGCCAGTCATCATCTTTCAGTTGCCCGGTACGCAGGCGTGTTGAATTCACCCGTCCAAGAGAAGATATGAGACGCGTCGAAAGCTGCTCACCGGGCATTTCCATCGAAAAAACACCGACAGTTAAATCCTGTTCAATTGCCGCGTATTCCGCCAGGTTCATACAAAATGAGGTTTTACCCATCGATGGCCTGCCCGCGATAACAACGAGATCCCCTTTTTGTAAACCCGAGGTTTTTTCATCCAGTTTAGTAAATCCCGTTGATATGCCCGTAATAGCACTACCGATTTTATCCAGTTCTTCTATTCGATCCAGTGAGCGCATGGCAAGGGTGTTCATGGATACGAAACCATCACGCTTATCACCGTCTGTTTCGGAGATTTTGAACACCAGTTGTTCCGAATAATCCAGAACCTCTCTGGGTTTTCGCCCTTCAGGGTTATATGCAGCGTGGGAGATATCGTTTGAGGCATCGATCAGACGCCTCAAAATGGCGCGTTCACGAATAATACGACCATAGGACATAATATTCGCCGTGCCGGGGGTATTGTTTGCCAGGGATCCGACATACGCCAGGCCACCTACCTGTTCCAGTTCGTCATTGCGCTCGAGTACTTCCGAGACCGTCACCACGTCAACCGGCTGGTTAGCTTCCAGGCACGACTGGATCGCTGCATAGATACGGCTGTGATTTTTATTGTAAAAATCATCAGGCTCAATTTCGCTGGAGACTTCGTCATAGCGGCGGCTATCAAGCAGCAACCCGCCGAGCAACGATTGCTCCGCTTCGATAGATTGTGGCGGAACGCGTGGCGCTTGCCTCAGGGGTTCAACGTTTGATGCCATAGTTTATACCGGCCTACTTCCGCCCCAGCAATTGCGATTTAAGTTTTGCCGTGACAGGGTCTTCAGACAACCAGATACCGTAAAATGCCTGCTTGAACTCCATTCCAGCAATTTGTGCAGCCACGCCACCGTTTTTGTAGATGTTCAGGCCCGATTCCGGCAGATAGACAAACTTAAAGGTATCTTCTTTCACCACACCATTTTCAAACACGCTCATAAAGGCATCGGTTTGCGCTTTGATTGCCTGGCTGTTTCCACCCGTCGATTTATCCAGGCCTTCACGAAAGGCTTCACTAATGCGCTCGGCCGTGGCAAAGCGCGATCGAATGATCAAATCAATCGCCATCGGGTGGTCGGCCCTGATGATTGCCTCGGCATCACTACCCTTTTCAGTCAGGTAAAGCGCTACATCATAGACGGTGAGAAACGATTTCTTCCGCGGACCTTTACCATTTATATATAGCGTCTGCCCTTCGATTGTCAGCTGGTTTTCAAATTCAGCGGCGCTTACCGCATACGGCATAAGCATCACCATTAAAATGGCCACCCAGCCCAGGGATATATGCGCAAAATTACACTTTAATATCACGTTCTATTCCTATGTATTAATTAGTTTATTTATACATTTATCGAGCTCAA
>JAAELZ010000012.1 GCA_024226105.1 Pseudomonadota bacterium
ACCACCCTTCTCCCTATCTGGCACTGCACGGTGGCGACCCCGTTGCCTGGCAGGACTGGGGCCCTGAAGTCCTGGAACGCGCGAAACGCGAAAACAAACTCATCCTGCTTTCCAGTGGTTATTTCTCATGCCACTGGTGCCACGTCATGCAGCGCGAGAGCTATAAAAACAGCGAAGTGGCGGAGATGCTCAACAATTTCTTCATTCCGGTCAAAATCGACCGCGAACTTGAGCCCGCGCTCGATAAACGCCTGATGGCCTACGCTCAGGCGACACTAAAACGCGGCGGCTGGCCCTTGAATGTATTTATGTCGCCCGATGGTTTACCGGTTTTTGCCGTACTCTACCAGCCACAATTACAGTTTCTCGGCCTGCTGACCCGCCTGACGGGTGTCTGGGAACAACAAAGTGAACACATTCGGGAACTGGCACTGGCCGAAAAAACGCCGCTCAGTTTTCCTGATAGCGACCCGGAACTTGATTCATCGCTAATCACTGAACTACGAGCACTGGCGGTTCAGGGCATTATGGCGCGCGGTGATGAATTGCAGGGCGGGTTTGGACAAAGCAATAAATTCCCGTCTGTACCACAACTGAACTTCCTGCTGGATAGCCTGGCCGGCAGCCCTAACCCTGAGGTCATCGAATTTCTGGATTTAACCCTGTCATCCATGGCCGATAACGGAATGCAGGACCATCTCAACGGTGGGTTTTATCGCTATGTTGTTGATCCGGCGTGGGAAATCCCGCATTTTGAGAAAATGCTCTACGATAATGCCGACCTGGCTCAACTTTATCTCAAAGCGGGCCAGGTGCTCAATGATCGTCGCTATACCGATATTGCGCGTACCACGCTGGATTTTTTAATACGGGAGATGGCCAATAAGGAGGGGATTTTGTATGCCTCTTTTTCAGCAGTCGACGATAAGGATGTCGAAGGCGGTTATTACTTATGGCAAACCGATCAGCTCAAAACGCTGCTAAATGATCATGAGTATCGGGTGTTTTCAGAAGTCTGGGAGACGGAACGACCCAATGATCTGGAAGAAGGCAATCATTTACGCGCCGCCAAACCCGTCGTGCAGGCCGCAGCGACGTTGCAGCTGAGTGAAACTGAGATCCTCAGCCTGTTGAGCTCCGCCCGGCAAAAACTAATCACCGAACGCAACACAAGGATATTGCCAACCGACGATAAACTACTCGCAGGCTGGAACGCACTCTCGCTTTCGGCATTCGCCATCGCGGCCAAAACGCTGGATGAAGAAAACTACCGGACCCAGGCAGGAAAAATCAAAACCTTTATTATGCAAAGGCTCTGGATAGACAATCAGCTAAAACGCAGCCTGGCCCGGGGACAACTGGTCGGTAGCGCCTCAATCGAAGACTATGCTTATGTCGCGCGCGGCCTGTTTGACTGGGCACAGCTAACGGATGAGGCGAAAGATTACCAGCAGGCAGAAATGGTCCTGGTACAGGGCTGGAAGCGCTTTTATAAGAACAACGTGTGGTCTTATGCGGATACCTCTGTGCTGCCTCCGGCAGAAGGCGAAGAGATGTTATCAGAAGGTTCCAGTGCTTCCCCCTCCGCCACCTTGATTAAAACCACCATTGCTTTGCATAAAGCGGGGAAACTGAATGACCCGACATTGTATAACACGGCACTATCTGCGCTGAACCGCGGAAAAGCCCAACTTCGCCGCAACCCTTTCTGGTACGTCAGCCAGATCGCTGCAATGCAGCTGGTCAAACAATAGGAAGCGACTAACAAAACGCTATTCGCAATGGCAATTCGAATCGAGCGAAATGCGGCAATCACACCCAGCAGTTTTAGGCTCCGTGTGCTAATTGCCAGGACAGACAACCTGCTCGTCACAGTAAAGGCTGATTGCCTTGAGTTTCCACCACACACTCGGTACAATTTGAAGACACTTTAAATTCACAGTAACAGAGGAACACCGCTATGGGCTTACTCGATTTCGCAGCCGACATAGGCAAAAAATTATTCGGAGATGATGATCCTGCTGAAACGATGCAGAAGTATATTGAAGACGATAATCCGGGAGTTGACGGTCTCGAAGTTGTGATTGAGAACGATGTAGCAACCGTCAAAGGTAAGGCCGAGGATAAGTCTGCGTGGGAAAAAGTCATACTAATGGCAGGCAATGTCCTTGGCATCAGCGAAGTTCAGGCGGATGAACTCGAAGTAGAAGATGACAGCGCACCCGCGGCTGTGTATTACACGATCGTAAAGGGCGATACTTTATGGGGCATTGCCTCCGAGCACCTTGGTAATGGTTCTAGGCATCCTGAAATCTTCGAAGCCAATCGTGAAGTCATAAAGGACCCGAATTTGATTTACCCTGGTCAGAAAATACGCATACCTGTCGGAGAATAACGAGTTCGTATTGCGAGCGCGGCCAATTAGATTTCGTAAAAAGCCCCGCTCTTAAGCAAGTCAATGAACTGCTTAGATTGATCGAATCGTCCATCTTTCCAATTGACGTATTGATTTCAAGCTGAAGTGATGCAAATAGCCGCACCGCCCGGCGCATACTACTCAGGCAGGGGGCTTTCAGATAGTCGTTATTTTGACCCAATTTGCTTAGTGGCACCTTGTTTGAGTTGCCACTGAAAGCCTATAGGAAAGCTCTATATACTGGCTTTCCAAACGAGGGGCTGGAGACGGCATTACTCAAAATTCTGCCGTACGCACGACTAACGGGCATCTATATAGAATTATACTGGTATACTGTTCGGCTCAGCTTATTAAAACCCAAAAGGAGGGCATTATGGATTTAAACGACTTAATCAAAATGGGCGCGGAAGCATTCAGCGCGAGCCAGGGTAGCGGTGCTGCCGGTAGTTCACTGGACGCAAATGCTCTTATTTCCGCGCTCTCCAGTCTGACTTCCAGTAGCGGCGGGCTGGATATAGGCAGCCTCATCAGTAACATGCAATCGGGCGATCTGGGAGACATACTGCAGTCATGGTTAGGTAACGGACAGAATGCCGCCATTTCCGGGCAACAAGTAATCGATGTCCTGGGCTCCAATAAAATTTCTGATTTTGCCAGTCAACTGGGCTTGAGCCGGGATGAGGCGATTGGCGGGCTTCAGGATGCGCTGCCAAAAATGGTCGATAATGCCAGCAGCGATGGATCCCTGCTCGATTCTATCGGCGGCATTGAGGGCGCGATCGGCCTGGCCAGCAAACTTTTTAGATAATCAATTTGTCCGTTATTCCGAGCGGCTAAACCCGACAGACGCCTGGTACTCCCATACATCTGGATTGCCACGTTGCGGCGCGCCTCGTAACGACGCAATCCGGTCGAATAGGCAATTGATTGCCAACCCGCGAATCGTTAGACTAGCGCACTCTAAAATTCAGCCCGTTTTAAGCCATGCGCACTTCCCGGTTTTTACTCGCCACCCTCAAAGAAACCCCCTCTGACGCCGAAGTCATCAGCCATCAGCTGATGTTGCGTGCGGGCATGGTGCGGCGCGTTGCCTCCGGCATTTATACCTGGCTTCCGCTGGGGCTGAAAGTGATGCGCAAGGTCGAGAATATCGTTCGTGAAGAAATGGACGCGGCCGGCGCTCAGGAAGTCTCCATGCCGGTTGTGCAGCCAGCTGAACTATGGGAGGAATCGGGACGCTGGGAGCAATACGGCCCGGAACTACTGCGCCTGAATGATCGCCATCAACGCGCGTTCTGCCTTGGCCCTACGCACGAGGAAATCATCACTCTGCTGGCGCGCAATGAGATTCGCAGCTACAAGGAACTGCCCGCCAATTTTTACCAGATTCAGACCAAGTTTCGCGATGAAGTCCGCCCCCGGTTTGGTGTGATGCGCTCGCGGGAGTTCATCATGAAAGACGCTTACTCATTCAACCTTACGCGTGAATCATTGCAGGAATCTTACGAAGAAATGCGCGATGCCTATATTCGAATTTTCGACCGAATCGGGTTTGATTATCGCCCGGTGAGTGCCGATTCGGGCAGCATC
>JAAELZ010000013.1 GCA_024226105.1 Pseudomonadota bacterium
ACCCGCATTGCCTTCAAATGGTTTGCCCGCGTACGCGGTGCCGATCACGCGCAGACTGGCGTTACCTTCAGCATTAAGTTCGCTACCATTAAAGGCGTAACCATCCATCGCGGAATTGGTGTGGTTGGGCACATCCGAGTTGGCGCGAATATCTTCTGCCAGTACACGCCCGAAGGCTTTACGCAGCCTGACCTTTTTGCTTCGCCCGGGTTCGGGGATGGCCGCCAGGATCTGTGCGAGCGCGTCTTTTAGTGTCAGGCTGCCCGGATCATATACATCACACCCCGGTCCGACAGGTTTTTGGCTCTTGCTGTTTGTATTCATTTTATAACTCCCGTTCCCAGTCACCGGATTGGCCACCGGCTTTTTTCAGAATGTGTACGCCGTTAATTTCCATGCCCCGATCGACCGCCTTGCACATATCATAAATCGTGAGTAAACCTGCGTTGACCGCCATCAGGGCTTCCATCTCGATGCCTGTTCGCTCCCGGGTGTGCGTAGTGGCTTCACACAGTACGGCGCTATTGGCCTCATCAATCTCAAATTCGACATTCACTCTGGTAAGCATGATCGGGTGGCATAGCGGGATAATTTCAGCAGTTTTTTTCGCTGCCATAATTGCCGCGATGCGGGATATGGTTAACACATCGCCTTTTTTGTGATCACCGGCCTTAATTTTTGCCAGGGTTTCGGGAAGCATGTTGATCTGGCCGCGCGCGATGGCGATACGGTGCGTAATGGCTTTATCGCCGACATCGACCATATGAACCTGCCCGTCGGCATTAAAATGAGTCAGTTCAGCTTTTTGTTTGGAGGGCATGTTGCGGGGCAATATTTGCTAGAATGAAGGGCTATTATAACCACGAAATGTTAGGAGTTAAACATGGCTGCGACTGAATCTACGATGCTGGAACTGGGCGTCAGGGCCCCGGATTTTAAACTGCTCAATACCAACCCCGGGGCAGGCGCGAAAATGGTGTCGCTGACAGATTACGGTGATGCAAAAGCGCTGCTGGTGATGTTCGTGTGCAATCATTGCCCCTACGTAATTCATCTACGCAGCGCCCTGGTCGCACTGGCCAATGACTATGCGGGAGAGGGGTTGCAGGTCGTTGCGATCAGCTCAAACAGCGCCGACAGCCACCCGCAGGACGGGCCGGACGCGATGCGCGAAGAAGCGCAGACCTACGCTTTTCCGTATGCCTATCTTTATGATGAAACCCAGATGGTTGCAAAAGCCTATAAAGCGGCCTGTACCCCGGATTTTTACTTATTTGACCATGAGCACCGGTTGGCCTATCGCGGGCGCTTTGATGGTTCGCGGCCCAAAAATGATATTCCCGTCACCGGTGATGATATGCGCAGGGCAGTCGAAACAGTACTCGCCGGCCACACGCTTGCCGCCGAGCAAATCCCCAGCATGGGTTGCAACATTAAATGGGCGCCGGGCAATGAGCCGGATTATTTTTAGGGAAATGCCTGCCCAATTGTCATTGCCGAGTCACTTCGTTCCTCGCAATAACAGAAACTTTATTTATCAGAGGTGCTGCAAAACGACAGGGATATCCCCCCTTTATAAAAGGGGGATAGAGGGGGATTTGCGATTCAACACCCCGCTTCAAATCTCCCCCGGCCTCTTTGCCAAAGAGGGGGGTTCACTCAACCGCTTCAACCTCAATCACCTGATCACAAAGCTGCCGTGCGTCTTCCGACTGATGTGTGGCCAGCAATAGCGTCAGATTCTTCTCCCGCATCAGCTTTTTATCAGAGGTGCTGCAAAACGACAGGGATACCTCCCCCTTTATAAAAGGGGGATAGAGGGGGATTTGCGATTCAACACCCCGTTTCAAATCTCCCCCGGCCCCTCTTTGCCAAAAAGGGGCGTTCACTCAACCGCTTCAACCTCAATCACCTGATCACAAAGCTGCCGTGCGTCTTCCGACTGATGTGTGGCCAGCAATAGTGTCAGATTCTTCTCCCGCATCAGTTTTTTTATCAGCTCGCGCATTTCCTGTTGGCGTGATTCATCCAGCCCGCTAAAGGGCTCATCCAGTAGTAACAGCGGTTTATTGCGTACCAGACACCTGGCCAGCGCGACGCGTTGTTGCTGCCCGCCGGAAAGTGTGGCGGGTAGCCTGTTTTGCATGCCCGAGAGGCCCATCCAGTCGAGAGAGGCCTCGACTTGAATCGCTTGTTCCGGCGTCAGTTTCAATTTCGGGTTCAGGCCGATGGCAATATTCTTCCATACGTTCAGATGGGGAAACAGGTTGTGATCCTGAAACAAAATGGTCAGTGGTCGTTGCGCGGGTTTGAGTGTATCCAGCCTTTGATCCCGGAAATAGATTTCACTGTGTGCGGCCTGATAAAAACCCGCGATGACACTCAGAATGCTGGATTTCCCCGAGCCGCTTGGGCCCATTAAGGCGGCCCCCGTACCCTCGGGCACAGCAAAGCCGGAATCGATTCTCAGTGTTTCATATCGAATTTGAATATCCGCCTTGAGCATGGTTCAGTGTACCTTTAGATGGTCATACATGAATTATCCGAGGTTTCCCTTAAGCCCCCGACCAGGGTTTCAATTGCCCAGAAAAGTAAAAAACACAAAAGGCATAATAACATGGCGACTACCGCGGCTTCCTCCATGCGATAGGCGCCAAACAGCCGGTAAATCAGCAGCGGCAGGGTCGACAGGTCCTGGGTTCCAAACAGCGCAATTACGCCCATATCACCCATGGACAGGGTCGCTGCCAGCGCCAGCGCAAAACCAGCCGGTTTGCGAATCTGCGGCCAGTAGATAAGTTTGAATAGCGGCCACCCCTGTATGCCCAGGCTGCTGCTGAGGCGATCTACCTGCTGCGCGCTGGCCTGGATAGCGGGTTGCAGGATACGCAATAAAAAGGGCACGGCCAGCATGCCATTGACCAGAATGACCAGATAAATCCCGAGTTGCGACAGGCCGGCGTAGGCACGCAATACCAGGAATAAGCCCATGCCAAGGGTCAGCGGCGGCATTACCAGGATCAGCGTACTGCCGGTGTCCAGCAGCGTACTTCGCTTGCCGGCATTTTGTGATTGCAGTTGTTTATATAAAAAGGCGATGGGCAGGCTGAGCGAAAGCGCGAGTGCTGCCGCGCACAGGCTGATGATTAGCGAACTAAGCGTAGCCTGGATAAAAGGCGGGCTGCTGATCACCTGAAGCAGCGCGGGTGTCATCGCCTTGAGCAAAACGGCGAGCAGAGGCGATAGTAAAAAAGCCGCGAGCAACACAATGACAAAGCTATCAATGATGCGAGTGACCGGGTGATCGGTATCGGGTCTAATGCTAAACCGGTTGTGTGTCGATTGAAAACTGAAGCCGCGCCGGGTGCTGGAAAAAAGCAACACCAATAACAGGCAAATACCTATTTGTATAAAGGCCAGAACAACCCCCCGGGCGATGTCAAAATCAAAGCGCATGGCCTGGTAAATAGCCACTTCAAGGGTTGACCACCTGGGGCCGCCCCCCAGTGCCAGCACGATGGCAAATGAGGTAAAGCACAGCATAAAAATAAGCCCCGCGATGCCCGGGATGACTGAACGCAACAACGGCCACTCGATGAGCTTGAACACGGTCAGCGGGCTTAAACCCAGTTGCCGGCTGAGTCGCCAGGTTTCACCGGGCAATGATTCAATTGCATTCAGAAATACACGCGTTGCCAGGGGTAAATTGAAAAATACGTGGGCAATTAAGATGCCGCTTAGGCCGTAGACCGAATACCTGCTTTCAGCCCCGAAAACTGACAGAAGCTGATTCAGCCAGCCGCTGCGGCCAAATACGGTTGCAATCCCGAATACTGCGACCATGGTCGGGATAACCAGCGAGATACTGCTTAGTTTGATCAACAGGCCCCGGCCCCAGAATTGGCGCCTGCGGGCCAATGCGCGTGCGAAAGGGATGGCCAGGCTGATGCTGATCAGGGAGGACAGGCCCGCCTGCAGAAGTGTATAGCGGATGATGCGTGGTAGTTCGCCATCTGCAAATATCTGCCTGAATTCGATAGCGGGGGCCTGTGCTACCAGGCCGCCCAGGGCCAGCAGGATAACGCCCACCAGGCTGGAAAAGGCTATCCAGCCGGGCATGGTGTGTAAAAGCGTCTATTGGCCTTGAGCTTGTTCATGCAAAAACCGGCTGGCTGGTTATTTGGAAAGCCCCTGGTTGAACTCAGCAAGCCAGGCCCTTTTATATTCACCTACTTTATCCGCATCGATCATCAGGCTTTGCGTGGGTTGTACGAGTTGCGAAAATTCATCCGGCAGCGTCACCGGGGTAACCGGATACATCCAGTTACCGGTGGGGATTACTGACTGAAACTCATCGCTTAAGATAAAGGCCATAAACGCGTCGGCCAGTTCCGGCTGAGGTGCGCTTTTAAGCCTGGCAGCCACTTCAATTTGCAAGCCGTGACCTTCGGCAAAGGCAGCGGCGTGGTATTGCGATTTTTGCTCCGCAATCAAATGGTAGGCCGGTGAGGTGGTATAACTCAAAACCATATCCGCCTCCCCCTCAAGAAAAAGGCCATAGGCTTCAGACCAGCCTTTGGTGACGGTGACAACATTATCCGCCAGTTCGCTCCAATAAGCTTTAGCCTGGTCAGCTTTTACAGCTTGTAACCACAATAACAGGCCCAGCCCCGGTGTGCTGCTGCGTGGGTCCTGTATGATGATTTTCAGTGAAGATGCGGCGAGCGCATCCAGGCTATCGGGTACTTGTTTAAGTTTACTTTGATCATAGATAAAGGCGAAGTAGCCGTAGTCAAAGGGCAGGAAAGTGTCGTCGTTCCAGCTGACAGGTAAATCCAGATTGCTTGTGTCGACCTTATGCGCCTCCAGCAGGCCGGTTGCCCGGGCGCGTGAGAGTTGGGTCGCGTCCAGGCCCAGAACGATATCGGCCGGGCTGCTTTTCCCTTCAAGTTGAACCCGGCTGAGGATGCCGGTAGAGCTGTCGGTAGCGATA
>JAAELZ010000014.1 GCA_024226105.1 Pseudomonadota bacterium
AACCGTGGCTGCGTATGAATACCTCGCTTTAACGTCTGCGGGGAAAAAGCAAAAGGGGGTTTTGACCGGAGACAGTGCAAAAGCAATACGCGCACAACTGAGGGAATCAGGGCTGACACCGCTTGAGGTTGAGCCGGTGCACGAAGATTCTGCGGGTAAGACTGACCCGGCCAATGCAACGGCGGCACAAAAACGCACGGGCCGTCAGAAAATGAGCTCGATGGAACTGGCGGTGATGACACGACAGTTCGCAACTCTGCTGGAATCCGGCATGCCGATAGAACAATCGTTGACCGGCCTGGTGGAGCAGGCTGATCAGTACCGCATAAAATCCATTCTCACGGGTGTACGCGCAACCGTCATTGAAGGAGGGGCGCTGGCGGACGGCATGCGCCAGTTTCCGCGTGCTTTTTCGGAGTTATATACAGCTTCTGTCGCGGCGGGCGAGCAAACCGGGCATCTTGAGAGTGTGCTTGAAAGGTTGGCGGACTACACCGAAGCGCGGCAGGGTTTGCAGCAACGTATCAGTACTGCTTTGGTTTACCCGGTTATTTTGACCGTGGTTTCCATCCTGATCGTGATCGCTCTGATGGCCTATGTCGTACCGAAGGTGGTGCAGGTTTTTGATGATACCGGGCAAACCCTGCCCTATTTGACGCAAATCATGATCAAGATCAGCGATTTTATTGTCAATCACGGATACACCATCGCCATTTCATTCGCTATTTTTGCAATGCTGTTTTCAACGGCGATACGCCAACCAAAGCCGCAGTTGGCATTTCACCGCTTCATATTACGTTTTCCACTGACCAGGCGTTTATCCACCAGCCTGAATACGTCAAGGATGGCGCGCACCATGTCTATTCTGATTGGTAGCGGCGTACCGCTGATTTCTGCGATAAAATCCAGCGCAGAAGTTGTGAGCAATCGAGTCATTCGCCAGGGGCTGGAGGTGACGGCTGAAGAAGTTCAACAGGGCGCCTCCCTGAGTCGTTCGCTCGCGCGCAGTAAATTGTTCCCGCCTTTGTTAACGCAAATGGTCGCGAGCGGGGAGGCCAGTGGTCGTCTGGATGCGATGCTGGAAAAATCTGCCACCTCATTGGAGCGCGAAGCGGAAGCGCGAATTTCGGTGGTGGTCAGTTTGTTTGAGCCCTTGATGATATTGTTCATGGGGGCCGTAGTACTGATTATCGTTATGGCAATATTATTGCCAATATTTGATTTAAATCAGTTGGTTAGTTAATTAAGTTAATTTAGATAAAAGATGAATTTGAAAAAACAACGGGGCTTTACCCTGATCGAGATAATGGTGGTGGTGGTGATCATAGGCATGCTGGCAACCCTGATTCTGCCCAAAGTTCTGGGGCGTCAGGATGAAGCCTTTATCGCCAAGGCAAAAAGTGATATTCGAGCGATGTCAAGCGCCTCAAAATTGTATAAGCTGGATAATTTCAAGTATCCGGCGGGGCTCAATGATCTTGTGACCGGAGGTTCCAAGGGGCGTGGTTATCTGGATAAAGTTCCCAAAGACCCATGGGGAAATGCCTACCAGTACGCCAACCCCGGTTCCCATCTTGAATTTGATATCTGGTCGCTCGGGGCGGATGGGACGGCAGGTGGCGCAGATGTCGGGCTGGATATCGGTAACTGGAATATGGATGAAATTAGATAAGTACTATTTTGGCGCTAACTGCGAATGATGCCAAAGGTACAGATTATTGCGGGCCTTGCGTGGAAAACTGGATGTTTGCATCTGCCCATAAGTTACAGGGAACGCCTGATCTTTAGATTGCCGCATCGCTCTGCTCCTCAGGTTAATCTGCCAAATCCGGTGTCGACGAGGCCTAACCCCGGGGCGGGCGTCATAAGGAACCCCGGTTCCGGTTTTACTCTGCTGGAGATGATGTTAACGGTAGGGCTTATTGCCTTGACAGCGACTTTTGTCGGGCTGAGTATCGGCCGCTCGGATGCGAAACTGGCCGATCTGGAGGCAAAGCGTTTTGTTGCTCTGCTCAACCTGGCGCAGGACGAGAGTATCGTAAGCGGGCGACCGTTATTGCTGACGATGGATACCACTACCCACAGTTATCAGTTTGCACCACTGGATGTGTCACCGGTGTTCGTGGAGGAAAATTTTGACGATGAGGAACTGAGGGATGATTTGGACGAAGCGGATCATGGTGCACAGGCGGATAGTTTTTTTAAGCAAAGGTTTATTCCTGAGCGGCTAAAGATTGAATTTTCACTTCTGCCTGAAGTGGAGGATGAAAATGAAGAAAACGGCTTTGTCCCGAAAAGAGTGCACGAAATACTCAACAAGAGCCTGTTTGAACGGGAAGGCCAGGAACTAAAGGAGCAAGCGGCACAGAACATCATCGTCATTGAACCCAACGGCCTGATTTCACCTTTTTCACTTAGCCTTTCCATTGACGAGCATGCCTCCCGCATCGGACTCGATCGATTTGGAAAGGCTGCGCTGCTGGATCTCTGATGAAACCTTCAGGCAACAGCGGATTTACTCTGCTCGAAGTCCTGGTAGCACTGGCCATCGCTGCGGTGGGTCTGGCAGCTGTTTCAAAAGCTCTGTACCAGAATATCGAGGTGGCCGACAGGCTGGAGCAAAAAATGGTCGGCACCTGGGTAGCGAATAACTATCTGAGTGAGCTGCAGATCAACCGGGCATATTTATCGGGCGGCAGCACCAGTGACACGAATAAAATGGCAGAGCGTGAATGGAAGATCAATGCTGAATATACGCCGACGGGTGACAATCAGATTGTACGTGTGGATGTCAGCGTTTACGAGGGAAATACGCAGGATCGTGCTGCGGCGAAAATCTTCGGTTTTCTCGCTCAGCCAAAAAATTGATGAATTCTGATCATCACAATAATATCCTCCCGGCCCGCCACAGACGGCCATGCTGTTTGTTTGGGCCACGCATATTCACCATGCGCCTGATGCTGGAAACGCCGGGGTTTGCCCGCTCTGAAAAGTGGCTCTCATGAAATACCAGGTTTACAAAAAGCAGCCGGGTTTTACCCTGCTTGAAGTGCTGGTTGCCATTGGTATTTTTTCGGTGGTCGCGATGGTGTCGTATTCAACACTGGACAGTTATCTCGACCAGCGCGAGCGATTAACCGTGCACTACGC
>JAAELZ010000015.1 GCA_024226105.1 Pseudomonadota bacterium
AGCCGTCTCGTGGGTTCTTGCGGGTGGTTTGCTGGCGGCCTTTATCGGGCCAAACCTGGCGGCGGTAACACATTTGGCTGACGCCGGGCATCCTTTTTTTGTAACCATGTTATGCGTGATCCCGCTTAGCCTGGTCCTGGTGTTTTTGTTCTGGCGTATGGATTTGCCGCTGCCGAGTAAAGAAGAAATATCAGGTAGACAGCGCTCTTTTAGCGTTGTGCTAAGGCAACCTGTTTTTATCGTTGCCGTGGTGAGTGCGATGATTGCTTATGGCGTGATGACCTTATTAATGACGGCGACACCATTAGCCATGAAAGGGCACGGTTTCGGTTTTGCTCAGACAGCCTTTATTATTCAATGGCACCTGGTAGGTATGTTTGCGCCTTCATTCTTCAGCGGCGCTTTGATGAGCCGCATCGGGATTCTCCCGGTAATGCTGATGGGTGTGATGGCCTACCTGCTCGTGGTGCTACTCAATATGCAAAGCCAGAGCATGGCGACCTACTGGGTGGCGTTGGTATTGTTGGGCATAGGCTGGAATTTTCTTTTTATCGGTGCGACCACTTTACTGCGTGATGCATGGAAACCCGCGGAAAAAGGTCGGGTTCAGGGTATAAATGATACGTTGGTATTCTCGATGTCGAGCCTGGCCGCGATGAGTTCAGGCTTGCTCTATGCCGAGATAGGCTGGAAGGCGACCAATCTTGTTTCCCTGCCATTCAGTGTGCTCGCGGGCGGGCTGATTATTTATTTGATGCACCAGCGCAGACAGATTTCTGTTGTATCTAGGCTGTAGGAAAAGCACAAGCCTCAAGCCTTCTTTGGCTGAACAACCAGACATGTGCCCGATGCTCTATCGTGTAAACTTCGCTGTTGTTGAAAAGTGATCCAGACAAATACCAGGGCAATAGCCAGCCACGAAAATACCCATAGAGTGCCTATATCAATAGCCATTCTTGAAAACAACAAATTTAGCCCCTGGCCGATCAATATCCACGGGAGGATCGCGACCAGATATCGGATAAAGCATTGAGCCCAGCTAATGCCTGTTCTCGTGCTATCAGCAGGCTGTATTTTTATACGCCATGATTTCATGCCGATAGTTTGCCCGCCAAGGCGCCAGCTGTATGCGAAATATAAGAAGCTGATTACGAAGTAATAGGTGCGCTTGAACCAGATGGCCGAAGACATCTCCTGTATGTGTTCCGGTATCAAGGGAAACCAGAGGGCCGCTATAAATATAAGAGAAACAACGATAACAACATCATATATCACTGCTCCCAGTATGCGAGCTAAGCGTGCAGAGTCCATGAGAATAGGGTTCGGGAAAAGACAGGACCGTGGATAATACACCGAATTGAACGAGGACGTTAAATAATGAAATACTTATCCAGTAGAAAATATTTATCAACAATTGAAAAAAATTTCTTGACAAACAATTTACGATAAATAATTAATGCAAATAGTTAATAATGTATGTAAGTAAATGATAAATAACGATAGAAATATTTTAAGTAGTGAACATAAGTCTTTAGCGAAATACAACTAAAAACGAGTTGTTTTTTACGAGATTTTATCCACAAAGTTATCCACAGCTTGACTGTGAGTAAAAAAGAGCGTCTATTTACGCCTTTAAATGGTTATCATCGGCCGGTAAGCGATCAATTATTGCGATGGCTTTATTCCATAAAAACAACGAGCGGGAGGGTAGAGTGCCTCAAATAGATTTAAATTGTGACGCGGGCGAAAGCTACGGTGACTGGAAAATGGGTGATGATGCCGCCATGTTTAAACTGGTCTCATCGGTAAATATTGCCTGTGGCGGACACGCGGGCGATATCCGCACGATGGCTGATTCAATCCAACTGGCGGTTGAAAATGAACTGGGAATTGGTGCGCACCCCTCATTTGAAGATAAAGCCAATTTTGGCCGCCGTCGCCATGCGATGTCGCCAGTCGAAATTGAACGCATGGTGGCTTATCAGGTGGGTGGTTTAGCCGCGATCGCGGCGCTGCAGGGAGCCAAACTGGATCATGTTAAGGCGCACGGCGCACTGTCAAACCTGGCGTCAGTTGAAAAAGAAGTCGCGGATGCCATCGCGCGGGCAACGCGCGCTATCTCTCCTGATCTAATTCTGCTGGCCGTCGCCGGTACGCAGCTGCAATCAGCCGGTGAACGCGCAAATCTAAAAACGATCGCCGAGGGTTTCGCGGATCGAAGTTATGACGCCACGGGTCAGTTAACACCCCGTTCACAGCCAGGCGCAGTGATACATGATGCTACTCTTGCAGCCCAACACTGTGTGGACATGGCAACAGGCAGGGGTTTGCCGCGAAAGGACGGGGGGTTTGTTGCCTGCGAAGTGCAGAGTATATGCGTGCATGGCGATACGCCGGGTGCCGTGGCAATAACGACAGCCTGCCGTCAGGCCCTGGAATCAACAGGGTTTGAAGTAACTTCTTTTGCCAGTAAGCTGGATTAGTTTACGGTGTTATGACGGGATCCTGGATGGCGGATGACTATAATGATGTTTGAATCGGCTGAGCTCAAATTAATTGCCGAGGATACCTTGCTGGTTGAATTTGGTGATCGTCTGGATGACGAGCTGTATTCCAGAGTATTGGCACTGGATTCGGCATTAAACGATAGTGTTATCGCATCGCATCTCGAAACCCTGCCAACGTTTCGTTCGCTGATGATCAAATTTGATGTATTTGCTATTTCTTATGATGTCCTGCGGGATACCCTGTTTAAGCTGGATGTTTCAAATATAAATCCGGGGGGGCAGAAGTGGCGGGTACCGGTCTGCCTTGATGGCGAGTGCGCGCAGGATCTGTCGGAAGTGTCTGCGATACTCAGTCTAAGTAAAGAATCGATCGTAAAACGTTTGTTGGCTACGCCGCTAAAACTCTACATGTATGGTTTTGCGCCCGGGTTTGCGTATTTAGGTGGTCTGGACACGAAACTACACATTAGCCGGCGCGATAGCCCGCGCTCGCCAATGCCAAAGGGTGCATTGATGATAGCAGGAGGGCTGGCCAGCCTGAGTTCTGTTTCGATGCCAACGGGCTGGTATGTGCTCGGTCAGACGCCTGTTTCGATGTTTTCGCTCAAGCGAAAAATGCTGGTACCGTTTGCAGTGGGTGACGAACTACAGCTCTATCAGGTTGGCCTGAAGACGTTTGCAAGACTGCAGGCGTCAAGCAATATGGAAGGTGTAGAAAAAATCACGACATGAGTGTTCTGGACATACATCGGGCATCTGTAGGTATTTCCATACAGGATGCAGGTCGCAAAGGGTATTTGCGCTATGGCATTTCCGGCGCCGGGCCGATGGACTGGGCAAGGCATGCGATGGCCAATCACATGCTGGCAAAACCCCTTGAAGAGGCAGTGATAGAAGTAGGGCCTGCCGGTGTGGGTTTAAGTCTTGACGCAGGTCAGTTACAAATGAGTTTCGCCGGACCCGGATTTCGCCTGGAGCTTGGTGATTTGACCCTGGCAAGCCCCGTAAGCTTCGTGCTTAAGGCTGGCCAAAGGTTGGAGGTCGTTCCGCGAGCGGGTGCAATGTGGGGCTATCTCGGCATCCAGGGCACTATTGAAGTGCCACCACTACTGGGCTCATATGCGGAAAATAGCGTGAGCGGATTGTGCGCCAGAAAACTTCTCGCCGGTAGTCGGCTGCCGGTGCGTAGCGACAAGACTAAAAACACGGGCGTACAAGCCTATATCGACCCTTATATAGCGTTTGAAGGCCAGCCTCTGGGTATATTACCGTCTTCACAGTTTGACGATTTCTCGGCGAAGATGAAGGCTTTGCTGGTCGGTAAACCCCTGACGATAGCGCCACGATTTGATCGAATGGCCTATCAGTTAACAGGCATACAACTTAACTGCGACAAGGGGCATGATATTCTGTCAGACGGTGTAACCATGGGCGCGTTGCAGGTGCCGGGAGACGGCCGGCCATTTGTTTTGATGGCGGATCATCAACCTACGGGCGGATATCCGAAAATTGCCTGTATCTGCAAAGCAGATCTACCCAGAATTGCGCAAATGGCGCCGGGTAAACTATTCACTCTACAGTGGATGACCCCGGATCA
>JAAELZ010000016.1 GCA_024226105.1 Pseudomonadota bacterium
CAATTTAATTTCCGCGATATTCAACCAACTGCCATGTTTTGGGGTGTAGATAAATTCTAGCCGTTGCAGAATCCGATGCGCCTCTGCAGGTGCAAAGGCCTTATGAAGAGAAGCGGGCTCATGTCTGTTGAGATTGTCTTGGACCACCCGCACAGTGTCTACCTTTGGCTGGGTAGCGCTCATCAACTAAATGCTTCATGCAGGCCGCAAAATCAAGAGCCGTGCGTTACTTCGTTACTTCCACACCCAGCCAAAGGTTCACAAAACGTATTTACTCAGCAGACGAAATTCGTTGGCTAAAACAGTTGCGCAAAACGCTGAAATCGTTAAAGTTGAACTATGTCAAGACGAGCTGAATTGCTCAAACTGTGTCGGCAAGAGCCTGAAAAGGTGGTTGATTTACTATTGGCTTTGGAAGTCAGAGTAAAGGAGCTTGAAAAGCGGGTCAACCGCACCAGTAAGAATAGCGACCAACCACCCTCCAGCGATGGGTTGCACAAACCGCCGCGCCAGCGTTCAAAAGCGCAACGCAAGTCGGGAGGGCAAGCAGGACGCAAGGGCAAAACGCTCCGGTTTAGCGCCCATCCAGACGAGGTTGTTCAATATGGGGCGGATGAGTGTCACGCGTGCGGGGAGAGTTTAGTCGGGACAGAAGGGACGGTCATGTCGCGGCGGCAAGAAATCGAACTCCCGGAAAAGCCGGTGAAAGTGATTGAGCATCAGCGTCTGGAAAAGCGGTGCCCGTGTTGTGGGCAACGCAATGCGGGCCGTTATCCAGCGCATCTTACGGGGAATGTGCAATATGGGCGCCGTTTCAAAGCCTTTTGTCTCTATCTGCTGAATTATCAATTGCTGCCCTATGAGCGCACCGGCGAATTGCTGTACACTTTGTTGGGCTACCAACCGGGCGGCGGCACCTTGCAAAGCCTCTTGGAGTACGCGTATGAAGCGCTGGAACCGTTCGAAAAGACCCTCCGGGCCGCTATTCGCGGTTCTACCGGGATACGCGTGGCGGGCCGCACCCAATGGCTGCACGTTTTCAGCACACAGGCCCACACTTACTATTACTGGAGCCAGTATCGCGGCCAAAAAGCCCATCACGCGGATGGTTTGCTACCTAAATATGATGGCATTTTGATGCACGATGCCTACCCATCCTATTTTGTCCACCACTACCAACATGCCTTGTGCAACGCCCATTTATTGCGGGAATTGCAGGCCATTTACGAAACGGAACCCAACTCCCGCTGGAGTTGGCAGTTGCAGCGTTTGCTGCGGGTGGCTTGGGCGGTGGTCAAAAAGGCCAAAAAAGCCGGGCACACGCAGTTGCCCGCAGATCAGCGGACCCGGATAGGGGCCTTGTTTGCGCACCTCGTGGCCCGCGCCGACCAACAAACCCCGCACAATCCCCGCCCCCCAGGACACCGGGGCCGCGTCGCCCAATCCGTTTCCCGCAATTTGCTGGACCGCTTGCTGGCACAGCAAGCCGCCTACCTGCGCTTTGTCACCGATTTCCGCGTCCCCTTTGACAATAATCTCGCCGAACGCGACCTGCGCATGAGCAAACTGCAACAAAAAATCTCCGGCTGTTTCCGCACCGAACATGGCGCCGATGTCTTCTGCCGTATTCGCGGGTATATTTCTACGCTGCGCAAACAAAATCAGGCTCTGCTGCCGGCCATCCTCTCTTTGTGGTCTGAGACACCTTCCTTTCCTACATCTGTATCTGCTGAGTAAATACGACGCGAATATGTATTTTGTTTGGTATAATTTCGGGGTGCAGTTTTAGAAGATAGTTGTTATTTTGCCCCCGTAGCTCAGCGGATAGAGCGTCGGCCTCCGGAGCCGAAAGCCTGAGTTCGAGTCTCAGCGGGGGTACTGGTAAATTTTTTCCATGCCCCGGTGTTTTGACATAATTACTCGCACCACAAAAAAGCACCCCGGTTGGGGTGTTTTGCGTTTTGGGA
>JAAELZ010000017.1 GCA_024226105.1 Pseudomonadota bacterium
ATCGGGGGCCAAGGATTGCGCTCGCTCGATGGCTTGCCGACCGTCTTGGGCCTGGGCAAGCTCAAAGCCCAACGGCTTTAGTAAATCGATTGCCAGGGAGCGGTTTGAATCGATATCATCCACCACCAGCACCTTGCGCCGAGGGCCTTGGTAGCCGGTGATAACCCGCTCTAAAGGTTGGGCGGCCCGGGTCGCCGCCTGCACCATCGGTAAGGATACATCGAACCAAAAGGTGCTGCCCCGGCCAGGCTCACTGTCCACATGCAACTCACTGCCCATCAACTGCACCAGTCGCCGGCTGATGGGCAGCCCCAGGCCCGTGCCCTTGTCCTGCCGGGTGACATCGCCGATCTGCTCAAAAGGCTGGAAGATACGCGTCAGCTGATCCGGCGCGATGCCGCAGCCGGTGTCCTGCACCTCAAAACGCAGCAGAACGTGGGACGCCAAGTGCCCGGGGTCGTCCGATTCGGCGTTGGAAAGGTGGTGCACGCGCAAGGTGACGTTACCGCTGTCGGAAAACTTGACGGCATTGTCCAAAAGATTCAACAGCACTTGGCGCAGGCGGGTCTCGTCGGTCTTGACGCCCTCGGGCAAACTGCCGTTGGTTTTAATGCGAAACTCGAGGTTCTTGGCCCGGACCCGGCTGTGGGCGATGCTGGCGATGCTTTCTAAAAAATCCGGCAACCGGACGGCGGTCGGATGGAGCTCGAGTCGTTCGGCTTCAATCTTGGAAATGTCCAAAATGTCGTTGATCAGTGTCAGCAGATGCTCGCCGCTTTGCCGGATGGTGCCCAGGCTGTCCGCCAACTCGGCATCGCTTTTATGGCGCATGCCGAGCAGCTGGGCATAGCCTATAATAGCGTTTAAGGGCGTACGCAGCTCGTGGCTCATGCTGGCCAAAAAGGTGTTTTTGGACTGGTTGGCCGCCTCGGCCGTTTCCTTGGCAATGTTCAATTCGGCGGTGCGCTCCTTGACCATCTCTTCTAAGTTGGTCGAACGCTCCCTTAGTTGGACCATAATCGGGTTGCTCACCCGCCAGTGCAGCCCGGCGCCGGCCAGGACGACCAGCACGGCACTACCGAGGACAATGACACTGGCCTTGATAAATGGTGCCCGCACCTCGGTCAGGTCGATTTTAGCAACTATTCCGAGGTTGAGTTCCCTGACCGGCTCATGCGCCGCCAGTACCTTGACACCACGATAATCGAAACCGATGACCGTGCCCGACAAACCTGAAAGCGCCCGACGCATGGGTTCGGCAAGTTTCTGGTCGCTAAAATCTACCGGTTTGGGATTTTGCAGGTCGAAATGGCGGTGGCTGAGCAAGAAAACAATGAGGTCGCCCTCACGCCTGGCAAGGGTAAATTCACCGGTCTCGCCAAAGCCGCGGTAGTTCTTATGCGCATCCACGATCTGACTAAATGTCGCCTTGCGTGGTCCTTGGGGATAATTCTTACTATATTCGGCATCAAACCGGGCCACGGCTTCGAGCAGGCGGGCCTGGCTCTGTGCCGTTTCCACCAGACGCGTCCGCGATTCTTCAAACGCGGTACGATAGAGTAAAAAGATCGCCATGGCGCCGATCATCATGGAGGCCGTGGCCATAATGGCGATAAGCACCAAAATTCTATTTCTATCTCTCATGGCCTGGCTCCATTCCGCAAATTCAATATCAATCGGTTCGGAGCATACTTCCTGGATGAACTCAGGAAATAGATCCCGATTTTCAAACTGCGTGATTTTGCAGGAATTGGTTCCGTACCTCGAATGAGCAGATCGAGTTCAGTTTGGGATGGCGATTCAGGTTGGTAAACTTTTCAGCCTATACAGAAAGAACCTTTTTTCCATGCTCCCGCAAATGCCCTTCAGGACTCACGTAGCGGTACAAGGTTGCGCGGGTGATACCAAGCTCCCCGCATAGTTCACTCACTATGGTTTCTTTTTTCCCCATAGCAGCTTGGGCGAGGCGAACCTGTGCCTTTGTTAAAGTAAATTTCCGCCCCCCACTTCTTCCACGGGCCCGGGCAGCTTCGAGGCCGGCCTTGGTCCGCTCCCTAATGAGTTCCCGCTCAAATTCAGCCAAAGCTGCAAAAATTCCAAAAACAAGCTTGCCGCTGGCTGTAGTGGTATCAATATTAGCCCCTTTTCCCGTTAACACTTTAAATCCGATACCACGTTCGCAAAGGTCCTGCGCCGTATTGACCAGATGCCTGAGATCACGACCAAGGCGGTCAAGTTTCCACACGACGAGAACATCGCTATGTCTGAGCGCTTTTAGGCAATTGGCCAACCCCGGCCTGTCATCTTTTTTTCCGGAAGTCTTATCATAATAAATGTGTGTTGGGGCTACTCCCGCATTAGCAAGCGCATCGACCTGCAGGTCCAAAGCCTGGGAACCGTCTGTTTTGGATATTCTGGCGTATCCGATTTTCATGTTTCACAAACGATCGTTTAAGAGACATCAATAAAATGTCGGTTATTTCAAAGAATGCGTGTATCTAAAACCGTATCATATTCTTCGTCAATTTTACACATAAATATTTGATTAATTTACACTATTTGTCGAACCTTTGGTATCTGCAATCTATTTTGATTTTCTGACATATTTTTAGTATTCATCCTTAAACTGAGGGTGGACCCAGAGAAACTCACGGCGTTTATTTTGAACACGCACCAAGCCACCATAGCTCGGATCTTTTTCCTTCAGTAGAGCATGTAATTCACGCAAGACCGATCCATGCGCACGAATCATTGTGCCTGATTTCAATCCTGCCAAGTCGCTTTTATTCAGCCAATCACTCACTTTTTCTCCGCCTTTTAATACAGAGTCGATACATTTCTGGTTAAAATCGGGGCTTGAAGTCCATTGGAACGAAAACGTACGATAAGAGAAATAATGCTTCTTCAAATATCTAAAAAATGGATAATAGACACTGAAGTCTTTGAAACAGCGTAAAATGATTTAATAGACAGGATTTAGTGCTCAATTTTGAAATCAGATAATAGTTGATATATTAAACAGTTACGCCTTAACGTACAAATCCGTACCATTGGACTTCAAACCCCTAAAATAACCGCAAGGACCAGATCCTGGCCTTTTTGACATGGATGGAAGGCTGATTGTAATCGGCAACAAACCGGCGCAGGTGGCGGTATTGGATCGAACTGATGCGTTTGATACGGCA
>JAAELZ010000018.1 GCA_024226105.1 Pseudomonadota bacterium
AGGAAAAAGTCTGTCATTTTTTTTAAGGAAAGTAAAGTTAAATAATCCTAGATAAGACTGAATAATAATAAGTATTTTCCTGAACACTCCTCGCACGTTTCGGCGGGCGCGGCCTGCGGACGTCTTCGTAAGCTGTTACGTGCGCTTGGAGTGTTCAGGAAAAGGATGCTTATTTATTCAGCCACGGATACAAGCGGCTCCAAAAGCACCAAATGTTTATGGCGCAACCCTATATAGGAACTTGGCAAAATTTCGCTTCCTCAAGCGCCACCACCGTCCATTATAGTCCTTCCGGACTCCTTCCGGGCGTCCGCTGGTGCTTCCATCAGGTTAAACGGAACGTCTGCGCAAAGCCACCCTGACAGTGCCCATGGCTCCGCCAAGGGTGTTCATTCACCCCGCCATGGGCCGTGGGATCCATCCGCAGCTGCTTCTCACATGGTCCCCACGGTCTGTCACTTGGCCTCTCTACTCAGCGCTACGGCTCAACGCGACAGCGGCGGTCATACTGCGCATCCGGATTGAAACAAACATTTTGCCAAGTTCGGAACTACGGTTGCACCATACACACGGTGCTTGTAAAGCCGCTTAGAACGGAGCGGCTTTCCTCGCCCGCAGCATGTTGCGGCACTGCGGCCCCTCCACGCACCATGCGCGCTGCGCACCCTTCCGATTTTTTCTTCCGCGTATTCTCGGCCTGTAATTGAAGTCGAGAAAGTTACACCCGTAAAAATTGACTTTTCCGCGAAATCGGAATCAACCAAAACCACTTGCAAAACAAAGAAGTAAAATTTTCAACAGGAAAATTCAACCAAAACCACG
>JAAELZ010000019.1 GCA_024226105.1 Pseudomonadota bacterium
GGGGTATTGCCCGGGTTCAAAGGCATATTGGTTCACGATCACTGGAAGCCATACTATAAAATGGATTGTAGCCATGCGTTGTGCAATGCCCATCACATAAGAGAGTTGACCAGGGCTTGGGAGCAAGATGAACAGCAATGGGCACAGAATCTGAAAAAATTACTGGAAACGATCAATTCCAAGGTTATCGATGCTGGCGGGGCTCTGGATGCCAAACAGGCACAAAAATACAGGCAACAATACAGGAAATTGATCAAAAAAGGCGAAATTGAATGCCCGGAGCCAACCCGACCCAAGAAAAAGGGCAAAAGGGGTCGGATCAAAAAATCAAAGTCTCGAAACTTGCTCGAGCGGTTAAGAGATTACGAAAACGATGTTCTCAGATTCATGGAAAATGAACTGGTTGCGTTTTCCAATAACCTTGGCGAAAACGATATCCGGATGACGAAAGTTCAACAGAAGATATCCGGCTGTTTTCGTTCCATCGACGGCGCCAAGATCTTTTGTCGGATACGCAGTTATTTGTCGACCTGTCGAAAACAAGGTGTCAAATCAAGCCGTGCATTGGATCTGCTGTTCAGTGGCAGGTTGCCGGAATTTATGAATTGAACAGTAGTATTATTGTGAATTACGCTGAGTAGTTACGAAAATTTAAACTTTCACAGTATTTATGTATTCGATAATATTAAATATTTCATTTGATAGCCGATTTTTTACACAAATAGTGCTTGTCCCCCTTCAGCAATTCTCGCTGAATAAGCTTCAGCGCAGTAAAGATACGCCGTTGCGAGAGACCCTGGATGCACTATCCAGCGATCAGCTTAGCCCCGCCTTTGGACTTTTTGTCAAACAGTTGCAACGCGGCAAACAGCTTGAACCCTACCGTTTTCTGGATAATCAGTACCTGATCGGCATAGACGGATCGCAGTATTTTTCTTCCGAAAAGATACATTGTCCGAGCTGTTTGACCCGCAAAGGGACAAGAAGCAAGATGCGCTACTCGCACCAGATTCTTCAAGCGGTGATGCTCCATCCGCACATGCGCCAAGTGCTGCCACTTGCTCCGGAGCCGGTGGCCAACACTGACGGCAGCAGCAAACAAGACTGTGAGATCAATGCTGCCAAGCGGATACTGGCAAACATCCGCAGCACCCATCCCAAGCTGCCGATTATCATTACCGCCGATGGGCTTTACTCAAAACAGCCCTTTATCGATACAGTAAAAGCAGCCCGGATGTCTTTTATTCTGGTGGCCAAAACCACCGATCACAAAATACTGTTCCAGTGGGTCGATGAATTCGATGGGCTGGGCCAAACCGGTCATATGCAACTGACCGACGATAAGGGCCGCCAACATCTTTATCGCTGGGTCAACCAGGTACCGCTAAATGGCAGTGCTGATGCCGATCAGGCCAACTTTTTTGAATACTGGCTGCAAGTGGGGCCAAAAGTAACCTATCACAACAGTTGGGTGACCGACATCACAATTGGCAAACACAACGTAGTAGAGTTGGTGCAAGCTGGCCGGGCCCGCTGGAAAATTGAAAACGAGACCTTCAATACGCTGAAAAACCAAGGTTATCATATCGAGCACAACTTCGGCCATGGCCAGCGCAACCTGTCGATGAACTTTTTTACACTTAACCTGCTGGCCTTTTACATCCATCAGATTCTTGAGCTGTGCGATCCCGGATATCAATACTGCCGATCCAAGTTCAGCGCCCGTAAAGAGTATTGGAACAATCTGCGAGCAGCCATCCACATCATGCTCTTTCGCAACTTTGAGCACCTATTGCGCAATCTGGCCGACCCGCCTGAGATCCGGGCCCCTTGATACATGAAAAGATTTTTGTGCCCCACCAAACCAATAACAGGGTATATGTCCCACAAACATGGGACCCCGCAGTTCTATTGGTCAACGGAGCTGAACCACCCCCCCTATTTGCCCTTAAATCATCCAACCGATCATCCAAAAGCCTCTAATCCTCTATCGATTTGCATTTTAAACATCGATACGCGCCTCTTTGGTTGCTAAAATCTTGTTCAGCGAGAATTGCTGCCGGAACGGTTCGTTAA
>JAAELZ010000020.1 GCA_024226105.1 Pseudomonadota bacterium
CGACAAGTTACGCGGTCATTCAAAAACGATTGGTGAACGGTTCGAAGCTGATGTTGCACAGCTCCAGCCTCTGCCTGCTGTTGCCTATGACGCCTGTGACAAGCAATCGGTTCGGGTGAGTTCGCTGTCCCTGGTACGCTATCGCGGCAATGATTATTCTGTTCCTACATCTTATGGCCATAGCCAGGTTTTGGTGCGCGGTTATGTGCATGAGGTGGTGATTGCCTGTGGCACACAAGTCATCGCCCGGCATCCGCGATCCTGGGAGAAAGAAGATTACATCTTCGATCCGCTGCATTATCTGGCACTGATCGAGCAAAAGACCAATGCTCTGGATCAGGCAGCCCCCCTGACCAATTGGCAACTGCCGGATGTTTTTGTCACCCTGCGCCGCCTGCTTGAAGCCCGCATGGGTAAAAAAGGCAAACGTGAGTTCGTTCAGGTTTTGCGGCTACTGGAGACATTCCAAATTGCTGATGTTGAGGCTGGCATTGTCAGTGCCCTGGAACGTGGCACTATCGGCTTTGATGCGATCAAACACCTGGTGTTATGCCGGATTGAACGGCGTCCGCCACGGTTGGATATGACAGTATATCCCTATCTACCCAAAGCCCATGTTGCGCTCACATCACCAACCGATTACATGGCACTTCTGTCGGGAAGTGGGTCATGAGTGATACACCACAGCTATTACTGGCTCATCATTTGAAGACACTGCGGTTACCAACCTTCCTGCGTGAATATGACAAGGTCGCCAAACAATGTGCTGCTGAGGGGATTGATCACTCGCGCTATCTCCTGCGGCTTGCCGAACTGGAACTGATTGACCGAGAACGCCGTATGGTTGAACGACGGATCAAACAGGCCCGCTTTCCTGCAATCAAAAGCCTCGACAGCTTTGAGTTCAAGGCACTGCCATCCCTGAACAAAATGCTGGTGATGGAATTGGCCCGTTGTGATTACATCAATGCACAAGAGAATATTATCGCGGTTGGTAACAGTGGAACAGGCAAGTCTCACATTGCTCTGGGCCTTGGACTGGCGGCCTGCCAGAAAGGTTTGGCTGTTGGCTTCATCACTGC
>JAAELZ010000021.1 GCA_024226105.1 Pseudomonadota bacterium
AAATAGTGAGATTTAAATGGTCGGACAGCGCGTTAACCACCGACACCCCCACGCCGTCCCAACGCCCTAATACCTTATACGCGTTCCGGTCGCTCTTCCCCCCGCCATCCAGCGCCAGCACAACGAGTTCTGACACCGACTTGCCTTCCTCTTCAAGAATGCCCGTGGGAATACCCCGACCGTCATCCTCAACGGTAATCGATTCGCCCGCGTGGATACGTACTATGATCTTACTGCAATACCCCGCCAGTGCTTCGTCAATCGAGTTGTCAACCACCTCAAAAACCATGTGGTGAAGCCCGGTGCCATCATCGGTATCCCCGATATACATACCGGGGCGTTTACGCACTGCATCAAGCCCCTTTAGGACTTTTATACTATCGGAACCGTAGTCTTCAGACATGTAGTAAATAGAGCTGTTTTTAAAGGCCCGATTTTAACACAAAAGCGCACAAAACAGCCGCTTCCGAACGATTAGTAAGTTGTTGTTTTAATAGATAATAGTGACTTATTTTTCAACTATACAGAAAGAACGGCGCGTGTGCGCCCGCAGAGGCCCGTAAAAAAGTAATTACGGGGCCAAAATCCCGTCTCCTGAGTGCGAAAACAGGCCGCCATAAAAGCCTGTCTCCTCTCGATCAGGAAGCGAAAACCTAACTATCCGAACTTAACTCAAACACAGCCCCCTCGGGCCAGGAGATAAGTTTTTGCAACCGCCAGTTCGGCTCGCTCACCCTGAAGTACCAGCGTCCGGGAGTCAGGGGCCGGAGCAACTCGCTGTAGTAACGTCCGTCAGGCCCCTGTGTCAGCAGCAATTTAACATCCTGCTTTGATTGTGTCGGATGCAGCAAACTCAGCCCCATATTGCTGGGAAATTCATATTCCGCGGTACTTTTCAGGTCAATAACGATAACACCCGTTTTGTCGTCTATGCTTACATCGGCGCGAATACCATTGCTCATCGCGAATTCATCACGCGCCAGCAGCTGATTTATCTCTTTGCCTTTCTTATAGTAGTCATCTTCAACCAGACCATCAAACGTCGAGATTGACAGCGTGAGCATGATTGCACCAACTAAAACCGCCGAAAGCGGAATTGCGATAACCAGCCACATCATTGGCTGTTGATACCATTTATTTTTCTCTTCTGTCACACCTGTCTCCAAATTTAGGTCAAAATCCCACGGGATAACCCGTCTATATACTAAATATAACTATTTAATGATACTATAATGGGCCGCCAAAAGGCAGCCTTATCAACCTCCCCCCGATATTTCGCTATCTGTCCAGGAACACATCGCCGTAAAAAATCCATTTGCCCCAGGAATGAACAAAGCTCTTCAACAACATTGCTTTCATTGCGACCTCGATATTGATCCGGGGCTGGATATTCAGGTGCCGGTACTCGGCCAGCCTCGATCCATGTGCTGTGAGGGCTGCGCCGCGGTTGCACGTGCGATCGTAGATGCCAAACTGGAATCGTATTACACCCACCGTACCGAATCCTCGCGACGCGGTGAACAGCTCATTCCGGAGAAACTCAAGGAGCTTACGCTATACGACCATCCCGACATCCAGAAAACTTTCGTCCATAGCGCCGGAGAATACACTCGCGAGGCTTCCCTGATTCTGGAGGGCATCACCTGTGCCGCCTGCGTCTGGCTAAATCAGCAGCATCTAAACAGCCTGGACGGCGTACTCAGTGTCGAAATAAATTACACCTCACTCAAGGCACTGGTACAGTGGGATGAGCGCAAAATTAGCCTGTCCGAGATTCTAAAATCGATTCAATTGATTGGTTACACCGCCCATCCTTATGATCCGGCAAAACGCCAGTACCTGCTCGAGAAAAACCGCAAGGAGATTTTAAAGAGGCTGGGGGTGGCTGGAATATTCGGGATGCAGGTGATGGGATTAGCGATAAGCCTGTACATGGATGACGGCAGCATGGAACCCGGCATCCGAACCCTGCTGCAACGCGGCAGCTTAATCCTGACCCTGCCGGTTATTTTTTATGCCGCACGCCCCTTTTATGCTGGCGCCCTCACCGACCTCAAA
>JAAELZ010000022.1 GCA_024226105.1 Pseudomonadota bacterium
CCTGGGTGAACCCGTTTTTGATCGCCTTGACGCAGAAATAGCGCATTCCCTGATGAGCATTAACGCGGCCAAGGGTGTTGAAATTGGTGCAGGTTTTCATTGTATTGAACAAGCCGGTACAGAACACCGCGATGAAATGTTTATGGATGGCGAAAAGGTAGCTTTCGATTCAAACAATGCCGGGGGTATTCTGGGCGGAATTTCCAGTGGACAGAACCTGCGTGCGCGCGTGGCGTTTAAACCCACCTCCAGCATTACTACGCCCGGTAAATCGGTAAACACGCAGGGCGAAGCGGTAGAAGTGGTCACCAAAGGCCGCCATGACCCCTGTGTGGGTATTCGTGCCGTTCCGATTGTTGAAGCAATGGTCGCCATCACGCTGATGGATCACGTACTGCGCCAGCGCGGGCAGAATGCTTAAGAGGCATGCGCTGTGAAAATCCGTTCTTATCAGGCCACCGATCAAGCGGCCATTATTGATCTGTGGACGCGTTGTGGCCTGGTGGTTCCGTGGAATAACCCGGCCAGTGATATCAAGCG
>JAAELZ010000023.1 GCA_024226105.1 Pseudomonadota bacterium
GCGAGGGAGAGCTGGTTTGATTCAGATTTTTCGATCATTTGAGGCGAATATTGGGCATATTTAACGAAAATTATCGGGAAATCTGGCCAAATCCAGCTTTTCCGCAGTAGGTTCTCTATTCTCGGACAGGCTCCTAGTAGCGCATCCAAAATTTGGCGTTGATTAGAGTCTAAAGTATTGGCAATTTTTGAGTATAATTGCCTATGAACAGCTTGGCGCTCATGACCAACCAAGCGATCTATGCTGCTGAAGGCTGGCAGTTCTATTTTTGCGTTGCTGAGCACTTCGATGGCAACATTGATCAGATCAGCGGGGTCACTCATTGTATAGGCTGCTGTGCGCACACTATTTGCGAGCAGTTGCTTGTCCTTATCAGAAAAGGCCGTACTGCCTATTCGCTTCTGACAAGCTGCTCGATATCGATAAAGAGACCTATCGAAATTCTCATCGTCGATTTCCCAGGCGTCATCCGGTAGCTCTAACTGCCTCGCTATGTGTGAAATGACCTGCTTGGGTATTTTTTCCAGCCCAATAAAGTAACCCAGTTGTTGGCGGGTTTTTAGAATAGTTGCCAGCACCAAATACCCTCTATTGTTTCTTGCCTGGCGCCAGATAAAACCTTTTTCATCGCCATTTATCTCATAACAAAGGGCAAGCTCTTTCTCGCTGAGTCTATTATTGAGCTGGGGATAGGCCGTTCTGTCAATTGATGTCATGGAGCGTCATAAAAAGGCTGATATGTTTTGACCCGTCAAACTTTTGCACTAACTTTTTTCAATGCCTCCGTTTTTGCTTTTGATATTAATTACTTATTGTTATTGATCTACTGCCCCACCCACCAACCCCTTCCCGGAGGAATGTGGGCAGTCGGTGGATTAGTGTGGTCAGGTTGTGGGCAGCCGCCTGCGCGGACTTCAATGCACAACTCGACTTTGCGCGGCTGTCCACGAGCTGTCCACACGTTCGCCGGTTAGGCGAAATCCACGGACTGTCCACATGGAGTCCGCACGCCATCCCCTTGCCATTTTGCTCATATGAGTCTTTCAAGCGCGTTGGGTCAGGACACGGCCAGGTAGTTTGCGATGGTGGATCATGCTGATATGCGTGGATTGGTTACCGACTGGACTTCACTGCATCGCGGAGCTGGCCTTTCTCTAGTAGCAGGGTTCATCGACCGGGAGTGCCCCATTGGGGATTATCCCGTTGGCCGATACCGGTATAGCCTTTACAAGGGTTCTCCACACCGGCCCGACCATGCCCTGACTCAACGCGCCTGTTACCTCCTCTACCTTTTCTGTTCGACAAATAGTTTCGGGGATACCTGGCTTATCTCACTGCCTGCCGCACCTTCGGCATCTCGTGGCAAACGATATCCCAGATAAAACCTGCCAGTTCCCGGGCAATCGCAACGGTCGTTTGCTTGGTGTTCTTGCCCGCCTGCAGCAGGGTGCGGTAGCGTCCACACAGCCGTTTCTGTGCCTTCCAGGCAATGGCCTTGGCCTCGTCGGAGGCATTTTTGGCTTTGCGCTTCAAATGCATCGTCTGACGTGCCTGGAAACGATAGCTCCAGGCTGACTCCACAAGCATCCGCCGGGCGTGGCTGTTGCCCGTCTTGGTAATCGCTCCCTGCCGTCTCCTCCCGCCGCTGGAGTGTTCGCTCGGTACCAGCCCAAGGAAGGCCATCAACTGCCTGGGTGATTCGAAGCGACTGATATCGCCCAACTCCGCCAGCAAGACCATTGCTGCTAGCTTGTCGATGCCGCGCAGCGCCACCAGTGAATCGACAA
>JAAELZ010000024.1 GCA_024226105.1 Pseudomonadota bacterium
CCGTGTACTTTCAAGCTGCTCATCCAGTAGCGGGTATAAATATTCCATTTCGCGCAAATCATGGTGTTCCAGTACGTTGCGCATTTTAATAAAACCGTCCAGTTGTCTGACCAGCTCAGCCCGGGCCGAATCAGTTTGCACAATGAGCTCGAATGCGGTATTCAGCCGGGGAAGCAGGCGGTTTAGAATCAGGTGATCCGACTGAATCAGTTTTAAGGTGTTGCTCTCCCAGTCCGCGGCCAGCGGTTCAATATTTGTCTGCTCGAATTCAATGTGATCGCTCAGGAAGCGCTTAAACAGAACCCATTGCTGCCTGGCAAGATCGAGTTCCAGAGCGGTGAGCGATTCAAGAAAGGACTGGTACGAAGTATCCAGCACCAGATGCCATCGCTGGTTTGCATCTGCTAGCGTGGTCATTTTGGCGCCAGCTCGTGCATATGGCGAAGTACGGTAAATTTTGCGGATAACCAGCCCAATAAGCCGCCAATCAGCAATACGCTGAGTGTTATTTCAATTCGGGCGAGTGGAAGCGTGAAGGCGAAGCCATATAACTCTGCCAGCCGGAGTAATGGGCCATTGAGCAATTTGAGCACAATGGCGGAAATTAGAATGGCGCTGGCTCCGCCGAACAGGCCTTCCAGAAAACCCATATACAAAAATGGGCGGGCGATAAAGGCCGGTGTACCGCCGAGTTGATCAATGATATCGATTTCATCTTTACGATTGCTGATCTCCAGGCGAATCGTATTGGTGATGAGCAGCAGCAGGCCGATGGCGATCACGCAGGCGAGAACGATTACCACGCGTTTCAGGAAACTGGTCAGCGCGTTCAATTTTTGCAGCCATTCAAAATCATATTGAGCGCTGGTGACGTGTGCCAGTTGCCCCAGTTCATCGCTCAATTTGGCAATGTCGGCCATGCTGCTGGCGGCCCCTGGAAAAACCACAAACACAGAGGGCAGCGGGTTCTCATCCAGTAGTGAGATGGCTTCGTCGAAGTGATGGTAGGCGCTAAATTCTTTGAGCCCTTCCTCGGCAGAAATAAACTGTACATCGCTGAATCTTGGGTCATCCGCAAGGACTGATTTTAGTGATTCAGTCTGTGCCTGGTTGATGGTTTTCTCCAGATACAGGGTGATTTGTGGCCGTTCCTGCCATTGTCCCCCAATATTTGAGAGGCTATCAACAACGCTATACATGATCAAAGGGATGCTAAAACCAATGCCCAGCGCGAGTAGTGTCATCGACAGATTGAGCCGGTTGCGGCTAAACTGGCCCAGGGTATAGAAAAATACCTGTAAATGACGTTTAAACCAGTTATTCATTATTTGAGGAAAAGGCAGGGGTTGTTATTCTTCTGCATGGGACGTCC
>JAAELZ010000025.1 GCA_024226105.1 Pseudomonadota bacterium
CATCGCAGGCAGTTTGCTTCCCAATTACCGGCTTATCGTAAAAACGCCGGTTTTTATTGTTGGTGAGATTTATGTGCGAATACGGCAAAATTTAATGGCCCTGCCCGGGCAAAAAATTGCCGATATCAAGGCGGTTCATTCGCATCCTATCGCGCTCGAGCAATGCCGCGAGTATTTTGATACCTGGTCCGGTATTCGCCTTGTGGAAACAGAAGATACGGCGCTAAGTGCCCGGGAGATTTCGAAGCAGCAGGCCAAAGGCAGGGCTGCGATCGCAAGTTATAGCGCGGCGGAATTGTACGGCCTCGAGATTCTGGCCGAAGGCATCGAAACCAATACTGCGAACTACACCCGTTTCTGGATTTTAAGTTGTGAGGAAAATCTGCAAGCCACCGGGACCAATAAAGCTTCATTGAGTTTTTCACTGGAACATGAAATTGGTAACCTTTCACAGATATTGTCGGTGCTGGCCTTTTACAAAATCAATCTGACTAAAATCCAGTCATTACCCATACTCGGCAAGGCGTGGGAGTATCATTTTTTTATTGATGTGATATTCGATGACTATATGCGTTATCAAAAAGCGATGGACTCGGTAAAGCCGCTGGCCGAAAGTGTGGTGATACTGGGTGAATATAGCGAAGGAGAAAAGCGCCTCGCCGAGCATCGCTAAAAACCGGGCAGAGACAGGATGTAGAAATTGCCGGGTTAACATAAGATAGCTAGATATTAGACTTCAGGTTAAAAATGGCAGCTTCCCAAAAATCTATCTCTGGCACATAGACGTTAAATTCATTGGCCAAATCTGGCATACTGCGTGTGTACTTTGTGGTTTGTCTAAACGCTCATTAAGCGTCAAACAGGGCTAAACCAGAACAAGCGCAAATTTATGTAGAAGCTGTCAAATGTCTAAATTATTTCGTGTATTGTTGCCGGCAGTTTTACTGGTAGGTTTTAGTAGAGCACGCCCTGTGCAGGGCCAGGCTGGGGTCGGTTAATTCTTGTGGAAAAACATATCAACACGCTGGTGCGTGCGGCACTTGAAGAAGATGTTGGCAGTGGCGATCTGACCGCTGCTCTGATTCCGGAGAACGCACGGGCCAACGCCCTGCTTATTTCCCGGGAGGATGCGGTGTTGTGCGGCAAACCCTGGTTTGATGCCACCTTTGCTGCAGTCGATGGTTCGCTGGACATACGCTGGTTTGTTGAAGAGGGGGCGAAGCTCAAGACAGAGCAACCAATCTGTGAAATAACAGGCAATGCCCGCAGTATTCTGACGGCTGAACGCACGGCCATCAATCTATTGCAGACCTTATCCGGAACCGCAACTATTACGCAACGTTATGTCGAGCAGCTACAGGGTCTGCACACACGCCTTCTGGATACGCGTAAAACGATTCCGGGCATGCGTCTGGCACAGAAATATGCGGCCAAAACAGGTGGGGCGGTTAATCACCGCGTGGGCCTGTATGATGGCGTACTAATTAAGGAAAACCATATTCGTGCCGCAGGGTCGATTGCGGCGGCAGTAGAAAAAGCGCGCCTGACCACCCCGGCCGGCGTTCTGCTTGAGGTGGAAGTAGAAAACCAGGAAGAAATGCAGCAGGCTGTTGAAGCTGGTGCAAAGCGCATTTTGCTGGATAATTTTTCTCTGGCGCAGTTGCGAGTTGCGGTCAGCCAGAAGCCGGGTGATGTGGAGCTCGAGGCCTCGGGTAACGTGACCCTTGAAACTTTGCGCGAAATTGCGCAAACCGGTGTAGACTATATCTCCGTCGGCGCGCTGACCAAACACCTGCGCGCGGTTGATTTTTCATTACAATTTATTCTTACCCTGAAAGAGCACTAATATCATGGCGTCAAACAGCGTACATCGAACTTTCCCCGGCACGCGTATGCGCCGCCTGCGGGCACATGAATTCAGTCGCCGGCTGGTCCGCGAGAACCGGGTTTCGGTGGATGACCTTATTCTGCCGGTGTTCGTGATAGAAGGCGAAAATCAGATTGAAATTATTCCGTCTATGCCGGGCGTTGAGCGCATGAGCATTGACCTGTTGCTCAAAGCTGCGAGGCGCTGGTTTGAGCTTGGCATACCAGCTGTCGCGCTATTTCCCGTGACGCCACCGGAAGTTAAAACAGACCGGGCCGAACAGGCTTATGATTCAGATGGTCTGGCACAACGCGCGGTGCGAGCGCTAAAGGATGCCTTGCCTGAGCTTGGTGTCATGACGGATGTGGCGCTTGACCCCTTCACCATTCACGGGCAGGACGGGCTGCTGGATGAAAGCGGTTATGTGGTCAATGAGGAAACCGTTGAGGTGCTCATCAAGCAGGCAGTGTCGCACGCCGAAGCAGGCGCGGATATTGTAGCGCCTTCGGATATGATGGACGGGCGAATCGCTTCCATTCGCCAGGCGCTGGAGCAGTCAGGTTTTATTAATACACAAATAATGGCCTACGCGGCGAAATATGCGTCCAGCTATTACGGCCCGTTTAGAGATGCGGTCGGTGCGGCGGCTAATCTCGCCGGGGGCAATAAATACAGCTATCAGATGGATCCGGCGAACGGTGATGAAGCCTTGCACGAGATCGGCCTGGATCTGGCAGAAGGCGCGGATATGGTAATGGTGAAACCCGGAATGCCGTATCTGGATATTATCTGGCGTGCAAAACAGGCGTTTGGTGCGCCCACCTTTGCTTATCACGTGAGCGGGGAATACGCGATGCTCAAGGCTGCAAGCCAGAACGGCTGGCTGGAGGAACAAGCGGTTGTGATGGAGGCCATGGTCGGCTTTAAACGTGCCGGCTGTGATGGCGTATTAACTTATTATGCCGAGGATATTGCGAACTGGCTGAATCCGTAGCCCGAGTAATTCATGAATATAACGCGCTCTCGCTCGTCTATTGATATTGCAGCAAACTTTCTTCAATCGACCGTACACACGTTACGGCGCTCAATCAGCCTGTTTTGATGTATAAGGGCCACTGTAATATTCCATCCAATTCTACTGGCCTGCGCGATCATCACGTGAATTTGTGAGATATCCGGGCCAGGTTTTCAAGCGCTGCATAAAAAGGATGGGACGGGGCTCAAGGGGGCCGTTTAATCACGTTTATGAGGCCGGGCCAAATGCCCGTCGTTCTGATATCCACACCCCGTACAAGGCTTTTATGACGCCCCCATTGTGCAAAACTTTCTGCTACAATGGTTCGCGAGTATTAGAATACACAATAAAAGTAGTTTGGAGGAATGGCTAATGTCTGAGCGTATTAGTGGCACTGTCAAATGGTTCGACCACCGTAAAGGTTTTGGTTTTATAGAGTTACCTGATAACGATAAAGAAGTGTTTGTTCATTATCGTGAAATTCAGGGTGATGGGTTTCGTACCTTGTACGAGGGCCAGAAAGTTGAGTTTGAACTGATTGAACGGGATCGCGGCCTGGCGGCCGAGAACGTCGTCGCGGAAGCGCGCGAATAAGTTTAAACCTGGAAAGAAGAGACGCGCTTTGATCAGGCTTTACGAAGTTTCCTGATCAAAAAGCGGGCCGGGTGCAGGGCCTGCAATACGCGGTCTGGCGCCGGCGGTACATTGCCCAGCATGATGTGCGCCAGTATATTTGCGCAATACGCTGCACTGGTGAGGCCACGCGAACCCAGCCCCGAAAGTATGTATATCCCCACCTGATAATGTCCCGCTGGATAGGCTTTGTATTGCTTACCCTGGTATAGATCTGCGTATTCCCTTTGATAAAAATCAGCGTCGGCCAGTGGCCCGACGATGGGCCATCGGTCGGTTGTGGTGGCGCGTACCCCGGCATGGCTGGGTTTGATATCTGTCAGGCAGCCCGCAAGTTTTGGCAGATTTCTCTGCAAAATTTCAAGGTCCTGACGTGTTTCTGTTGTGCGAAGATCCTGTTCGCTATTTCCTCTTACATAGCTGGCACCGAAAACTACGTTTTGCTTGTTGCCTGGTATACCAAGCAGGTAACCCGCATGTCGAAGCGCATGGTTCGGGTATTGATCCGGGGTGAGTTGTGCCGAGGATGTTTGGCCTCGAACCGGGGTAATCGGAGTGTTTTTTGAAAACTGCGCAATCTGGAAACCGTTTGCCAGCACCAGCGCATCTACGTTCAGTGAATCACCTTCCGATAGCGTTAGTTTCGGGCGTGTATCCTTGTTTGAAATCTCAATAACCGGGGTCGAGAGGCGTAACTCGATGTTCGGGTGATCCAACAGCGCCCTGCACAGGCTTGCCGGTGACAGGGCTCCGGCCTGGTGGATGAGGATGCAGGGTCGATCCACTTTCTCGCCCAGGTATTTGCACGCCTCTTCCGGGTTGATCATTTTGAATAAATCCGCGGGCAAATCATCACGCCCGGACAGCCGTTCAAAGCGTTGTTCTGTGGCCTCGTTGTATGCAAGTTGCACCAGCCCGGTTTGCGCGAAATCAATATTGAACCCCTGCTTCTTCAGGTCTGCAATTTGGCGAAGTTGA
>JAAELZ010000026.1 GCA_024226105.1 Pseudomonadota bacterium
ACCAGCGCCTCATCCATGGGCTCCCTGACGGTGCTCAGAAACCACTTTAAATCGCGCCCACCAATATTTAGAGAGACCAGATAGGCCGTTTTATTGGCACGAAACATGTTGTGTGTTTTAAGTACGTGCGGGTGGCTGATTTTATTCAGCGCCATGGCCTCGTTGAAAAACTGCTTAAATCCTTCACTGAAGGTGAACAATTTTTTTCCGTCCAGTGGAACAATGGTATTGTCTTCCTTGCGAATCGAAAAGTGCTTGGGGAAATACTCCTTTATGACGACTTCATTGCCCGTGCTTTTTTCAACAGCACGGTAAACCAGGCTAAAGCTACCGCGTCCTATGACCCGTTCGAACTTGTAATCTTCCAGATCCATATTTGTGGGTAGAGGAACACGTGGGTCGGGTCGGGGGGCAGAGCGTCCGGCCCTTGAAGGCGCCAGCTTTTTAGCAGCGTTCTGAGGTTCCTCTTTATCTTTTGTATTAAGCCTGAGAAATTTCATGGTCGCAACAACTTACAAATTCGTCTCGTATGTCAATTTTGTTTGTTTAGCCCATAACAATAAAACTCTTGGCTGAATAATGCAATAGCAAACAGGCAGTTGTTTCAGCCGGTGTTTTGTTCCTTTATCCTTGTTTTTTCTAGATTATCGGTAATCTAAACCAGGCAAGCCGTCATTTGCGGGGCTGAGCGAAATCTCGTTGCGTTCTGTCAGGCCATATTTTTTTTCAAGTGCACCAGCAATAATGAGATTGCCGCCGGTGTGATGCCCGGAATTCGTGAGGCCTGCCCGATCGTATCAGGCCGTTGCTCACTGAGTTTCTGGCGCACTTCGTTTGAAAGGCCGCGCACAAAGCTGTAATCAAGTTGATCGGGCAAAACAGTGGATTCAAGTTTACTTTGTCGTTTGATCTCATTTTGCTGGCGCTCGATATAACCTCCGTAGCGTGCCTGGATTTCAAGTTGTGCGATCACCTGCTGATCAGTGATCTGTGGCGCGGAAGAATCCAGGGTCATCAGCGCTTCGTAACTGACATTCGGGCGTACCAGTAATTCGTACAGGTTCTGCTCCTTTTTTAGCGTGCCCCCGAGAACCTCCCGGGCTTTATTTTCATCGACCTTGCCCGGATGCAGCCAGCTTGTTTTCAGGCGCTGTTGCTCCTGCTCTATTGAATCACGTCGGGTATTAAACCGGGACCAGCGGTCTTCATCCACCAGGCCAAGTTGGTAGCCCTTTTCTGTGAGGCGCAAATCGGCATTGTCTTCGCGAAGCTGCAGGCGATACTCCGCACGAGAGGTAAACATACGATAGGGTTCCCGCGTGCC
>JAAELZ010000027.1 GCA_024226105.1 Pseudomonadota bacterium
GATGGTGCAAATACTGCAGGATTTCGGAAATGACGATATACAGGCCATCGCAGATTATTTGTCCCGGCTACCTTAATACATCAGCAAACAGTTACCCTCAACTTTGCCCTACTCACTACACCTTCTGGATTTGCTCGCTATCAGCTGGTTTTTTCTGGGCTGGACGACCTATAACTGGGTCAGCAGACGACGTTATCTAAGGAGTGGCGCAACCAGCTTATCCAAGTTATCCCGAGATTACCGAAAAGCATGGATGCTCAACATGCTGGATCGTGACTACCAGATTTTTGATGCCACCCTGTTGGGTTTGCTTATTAAAAGTGTTTCGTTTTTCACCTCGGGCGCAATATTGATTATCGCAGGATTGGCTGCGGCCCTGGGGGCTGCTGCGGAGGTGCTGGAAATCACCACCCAGGTTCCTTATGCCGTAGATGCGACCGTTATCACTATTCAAATTAAAGTTCTGATTCTCATCAGCGTTTTCATCTATGTATTCTTCAAACTGGCCTGGTCATTACGTCAATATAATTTCGCGGTGGTAATGATGGGGGCTGCAGCGCTCGAATTTGAACAGGAAGGCGAAAAAAAGCGCTGGGCGAACAAGATGGGCATAATTATTGACCGCGGTGGCGTACATTTCAATGAAGGTATGCGCGGCTTTGAATTCGGCCTGGCATACCTCGGCTGGTTCGTTCATCCGGTGCTGTTTATTGCCGCCACGACACTGGTTTTACTGGTTCTTTTCAGACGAGAGTTTCGCTCCAATGTACTGCGGGCCATGCAGGAATGGGATCAAAACATTTAGCCTTTTATTTATCATGGTATTATCGATACCTAAATTTGATCCGTGTTAAGATCGGTCCCCGTTTATCCGCCATAGTCGCCCCGAACAGGTATCCCAAGGAAGTTAGTTTAATTTTTACGTGACTCAGGATAAACTAAGGCGTCCGTTCATAGGATTTTGGTTGAACGATAGTTACAATATACAAACAATTGAGGGTGTCTCTTACCGTTCCTGGATAAATATTTAAGGGCCCAATACTTGTGAAATCAGCGTTATTTGGGTAACTTTTTGTCTCCCGAGTGCTTATAAGTATTGAATATCACCATGTTTTGAAAGGTAAAGTGGAGCACCTCTAAATAGAATTTTTTTTAGAATTGAGGAACTGCGATGAATACAGCGCAAACGTACAACTACGATGTGGTCCGCAAATTTGCGGTAATGTCGGTGGTCTGGGGAATAGTAGGCATGCTGGTGGGCGTTATCATCGCCTTCCTGCTGGTCTTCCCTGATATGCTCGAGGGCATACCCTATTTTTCTTTTGGCCGGCTTCGTCCGCTGCATACCAACGCAGTCATATTCGCCTTTGGAGGCAGCGCACTTTTTGCCACCTCCTACTACATCGTTCAGCGCACCTGCCACACGCCTTTGTTTGCGCCTAAACTGGCGGCTTTTACATTCTGGGGCTGGCAACTGGTAATCGTATTAGCTGCGGTAACCCTGCCATTGGGTTTGACCTCTTCCAAGGAATACGCCGAACTGGAATGGCCCATCGACATCCTGATCACGCTGGTTTGGGTCGCCTACGCGGTGGTTTTCTTTGGTACGCTGGTCAAACGTAAAGTAAAACATATCTACGTTGCGAACTGGTTTTTTGGCGCCTATATCATTACCATCGCCATGTTACACATAGTCAACAATCTTGAAATCCCGATCACCTGGACCAAATCCTACTCTATCTATTCAGGGGTTCAGGATGCGATGATTCAATGGTGGTACGGCCACAACGCGGTTGGTTTCTTCCTGACGGCGGCTTTCCTCGGCATGATGTACTATTTCATTCCCAAGCAAGTCGGTCGCCCGGTATATTCATACCGCCTGTCTGTGGTGCACTTCTGGGCACTGGTCTTTACCTACATCTGGGCCGGCCCACACCACCTTATGTATACTGCATTGCCTGACTGGACACAGTCTCTGGGCATGATCCTGTCCCTGATATTGCTCGCACCCTCCTGGGGCGGAATGATCAACGGCATCATGACGCTTTCCGGTGCGTGGGAAAAATTACGCGATGATCCAATCCTGAAATTTCTGGTGGTATCGGTCTCCTTTTACGGCATGTCAACCTTTGAGGGTCCGATGATGGCTATCAAAACGGTTAACGCCCTGTCGCATTATACGGACTGGACAGTCGGTCACGTACATTCCGGCGCGCTCGGCTGGGTGGGCATGGTGTCTATGGGTTCTTTGTATTACCTGATCCCACGCCTGTTTAATACCAAAATATACAGCATGAAGCTGATTGAATGGCATTTCTGGACAGCAACCATCGGCGTTGTTCTGTACATTACCTCCATGTGGATATCAGGCATTATGCAAGGCCTGATGTGGCGTGCGGTTAACTCAGATGGAACGCTGACCTACAGCTTTGTAGAAAGTGTACAGGCAATGCATCCGTTCTACTTCGTACGTGGCGTAGGTGGCGCAGTCTTCCTGGGTGGTATGCTGTTAATGGCTTACAATATTGTTAAAACCATTGCTCAGGGCAAGGCATACAACGCCCCTGTACTGGCACCCGCTCACTAATCGACAACAGGAGAAATGAAATGAGTTTTCAAATAAAAGCAGAAACCAATGTGTTCTTCCTGATTGTCGCCACGCTTCTTTTAGTAAGCATCGGAGGCCTGGTACAAATCACGCCTTTGTTTTTTCAGCATTCCACCACGGAACCTGTTAAAGGCCTGAAGCCCTATAGCGCC
>JAAELZ010000028.1 GCA_024226105.1 Pseudomonadota bacterium
AGGCGCTGAAAAGTGGATACATGCCAGTGATTACGTGTTTGTTTATGAGAATCGGGCCGCGTTTGAGAAAGACGCATTTGCCTGGTCGCTGCGTCGCGACAAAGGCTTTGCATGGGATGAGATGGATGGCCAGGTCTTTGGAGATTACGAGCCGATGTTTGCGGGCAAGAACAAATTTGCGGTCCGCCTGGGTGATCATGGCCGGGTAAGTGATCCGGAACGATATGTGATCGATCTTGCAACACACGTGACAAAGCAGGGTGGTGAGTTGCTTATCGGGGAAGTTGAAGAAATTGTTCATCAGCAGGGCACGTTGAGAGGGGTCAAAACCGCGAACGGTGTCATTGGATGTGATAAGGTGGTTGTCGCAGCCGGGGTCTGGTCGAAAATGCTGCTGGAGAAGCTGGGGGTCAGGGTGCCAATGGAATCCGAGCGGGGTTACCATATTGAGCTGGTCAATCCGTCGGCCATGCCGGCCTGTACGATGATGCTGACGGCCGGGAAATTTGTGATTACGCCCATGGATGGCCGTATTCGTTGTGCGGGCATCGTAGAATTTGGCGGGCTGGAAACGCCCGCGAACCAGGCGCCGGTTGAATTGCTCAAGAAGCATGTTGGTGAAACCCTGCCGGAGCTCAAGTATGATCGTATAGACGAATGGATGGGGCATCGCCCCGCACCCGTAGATTCGATCCCGTTTATCGGCCCGATAAAAAGTGTGCCAGACGTGTTTGCCGCGTTCGGGCATCACCACGTTGGTCTGGGTGGCGGGCCACGAAGCGGGCAACTGGTGGCGGATATGATCGCCAGCAATGAAACGCATATTGACACCACGCCCTATAGGGTAGACAGGTTTACTCATTAGGAGATAGATGGTAATGTTGCCTGTCTTTACCAGTTTGTTCGAAGTATCAAAAACTTTCCCGTCCAGCTGCCGGATGGAATTCTTGAATCTATAAAAGGCAGATTGTTAGTTTAAAAAAATTGTATCAACCAGAGAGGAGTTAAAGAAAATGAAATTAGTAGCAAAAATGATAGCAGGCTCACTTGCTTTGACGTTTGCAGCCGGAGTCGCGAGTGCCGGTGAAAAATGGGATATGCCCATGGCTTACAACGATGGAAACTTCCACACCAAAAACGGCAAATTATTTGCCGAAGCGGTAACGGCCTGTACTGGTGGCGAACTGGAAATTACGGTTCATGGCGGTGGTTCTTTGTTTAAAGGCAATGAGATCAAGCGTGCAGTGCAGACGGGCCAGGCGCAGATCGGTGAGCGTATACTGTCGGCTCACCAAAACGAAAACGCGGTGTTCGGCTTTGACTCCGTACCTTTTATGGCGACTTCATTTGAGGATTCTGAAAAGCTGAAACAGGCTGCGAACGACACCCTCAACGCGGTATTGGCCAAGCAGAACCTGGTCATGCTGTATTCCGTACCATGGCCGCCTCAGGGTCTATATTTCAAAAAGGAAGTTAACGCAGTTGCGGATATGAAAGGCATCAAATTCCGTTCCTACAACGCGGCAACAGGCCGCCTGGCCGAATTGTCCGGTATGTTGCCGGTGCAAATCGAAGCCGCTGAGCTTGTCCAGGCTCTGGCAACGGGTGTTGCTGATTCCTTTATTTCATCAGGCTCAACCGGTTACGATAAAAAAGTCTGGGAACATCTGTCACATTTTTATGATACCCAGGCCTGGCTGCCGCGCAATACCGTATTCGCCAACAAAAAAGCATTTGAGGCGTTGCCCGCACAATCACAAAATTGCCTGAAGTCTTCAGGCATGCTGGCCAGCGCTGCCGGAACCGCACGTTCTGAGCAACTGACGGGCTGGTATCTGACAGAACTGGCAGCAAACGGCATGGCGGTAGCTGCCCCGAGTGATCAGCTGAAGGCAGATTTGCAGGCAATTGGTGCAACTATGTCCTCAGAGTGGACGGAAGCCGCCGGTGCCGATGGCAAAGCTATTGTTGATGCCTATAAAGGCATGTAAGCTGTTTCTCATTAACACCCCCTCTTTGGTTAAAGAGGGGCTGGGGGAGATTTGAGAGCGCACCCGTTGCGTTGAACTGTCGGAAAACTTCCACTATCGCAAATCCCCCTCGATCCCCCTTTATATAAAGGGGGAGGTTTCTGAGCCACACACTATAATCATAAGAGGAAAAACCCATGGCACAGTCTAGAGGAGGGGTCAGGCGTTTTTTGGACGGCCTGTATTTTACCGGCGGCATGATTGGTGCCGGCTTTTTATTGCTGATTCTGCTTATTATCGTAGCGCAGATGGTCGCGCGCTGGACGGGCCATGTATTGCCCGGTTCGACGGCTTATGCCGGTTATTGCATGGCGGCCGCCTCTTTCTTTTCTCTCGCCTATGCGCTTAATCATGGTGCGCATATTCGCGTGACCCTGTTGCTTAGTAAAATGGGGCGCTGGCAGCGCCTGGGCGAAGTCTGGTGTTTTGCGGTCGCAACTTTCTTTTCCGGTTATTTCGCCTGGTTTGCGTGGAAGAACATACAGGTCTCGCATATGATCAACGATATCAGCCAGGGGCAGGATGCCACGCCGCTATGGATTCCGCAGATTGCCATGGGCATTGGCACTACGCTTTTATTCATCGCCTTTGTCGATAACCTGTATCGGATTACGATAATAGGAGAACACGGCATCGAAGCCGAAAAAGTCACTGCGGCGGGGGTTGAATAAATGGAACATTTTTATTTGACCGCGATATTCCTGTTCGTCCTGTTCCTGTTTCTGGGAACCGGTATCTGGGTTGGCCTGGCGTTGCTGGGCGTGGCCTTTGTCGGCATGGAGCTGTTTACCACGCGGCCGGTGGGCGATACCATGATCACCACGATCTGGACCTCCTCTTCCTCCTGGACCTTAACCGCTTTGCCCCTTTTTATATGGATGGGGGAAATACTCTACCGCACACGTTTATCCGAAGATATGTTCAAGGGTCTGGCGCCCTGGATGGCGCGTTTGCCGGGCGGGCTTGTTCACACCAACATTGTGGGTTGCACCATTTTTGCGGCGGTTTCCGGCTCATCAGCCGCAACCCTGACCACGGTCGGCAAGATGTCGATACCCGAGTTGCGCAAACGCGATTATCCGGAGAAAATGATTATCGGTACGCTGACAGGCGCGGCCACGCTCGGATTAATGATACCGCCTTCCCTGACGCTCATTGTTTACGGTGTGACGATTAACGAGTCGATTTCCAAATTATTTATGGCGGGCATCGTACCCGGTATGGTGCTGGCCTCCATGTTTATGGGGTATGTTGCACTGTGGTCGGTTTTCAAAAAACATGAAGTGCCGCCGCGCGAAGCGAGTCTGACGTTTATGGAAAAACTGAGGGAATCCAGATTGCTGATACCGGTTATTTTGCTGGTCTCACTGGTAATCGGTTCAATGTATACCGGGCTGGCAACGGCCACGGAAGCGGCCGCTTTTGGTGTAATCGGCGCGCTGGTGCTGGCCGCAACCCAGGGTTCATTGTCCTTTTCTGCCTTTAAGGAAAGCCTGTTGGGTGCCACGCGAACCTCCGCGATGATTGCGCTCATATTGATGGGCGCATCGTTCCTGTCGCTGTCAATGGGGTTTACCGGCTTACCCAGATCGCTGGCCTCGTGGATCGCCTCCATGGAGTTATCCCGCTTTGAGTTGTTGATGGCACTTTTGGTGTTTTACATCGTTATTGGTATGTTCCTTGATGGCATCTCTTCAGTGGTGCTGACCATGGCCGTGGTTGAGCCGATGATCCGCGATGCGGGCATTGACCTGATCTGGTTTGGTATTTTTATCGTGGTGGTGGTTGAAATGGCGCAAATTACACCACCCATTGGCTTTAACCTGTTCGTGATGCAGGGCATCACCGAACACCAGATGAATTACATCGCGCGCGCCGCCCTGCCCATGTTTTTGATCATGGTATTGATGGTGTTCGTATTGATACTATTCCCTGAAATGGCCACCTGGCTGCCGGATAATATGCGTACCCGGCCCGGTTGACCTTGAAAACATCCTCCTTTAACAAAGGGGGAGGGCTTGCGAGGGGCCCGAGGGGGATTTTGCCAAAGTAAAAATACTTGATGTTTGTCATGTTATCTCAGGCCTTGAATTGATACCCTGAATCCCGCTATAGTTCGCTAAGATAAGCTAAATTGTCATTGCGAGGAGTCAAACTAATTTTCCCGGCGACGCGGCAATCTAAATGTTCAATCGCCCTGTAGATTACGAGGCGCCCGGAATATTTAGATTGCCGCGCTTCGCTCGCAATGACATTTACACACAATTGCAGCGCGGATAAGCAACGCACATCCGCCATACAGGCAAAAAACCATTTGAACTATTACTAATAAACTAAATACCTACTAAGGAGAACAATATGTCTTACGATTTTGCACCCATGCCGGATGAGAACGGTTACTTCGGAGAATACGGCGGCCAGGTTATCCCGCCCCAGTTAAAAGAGATCATGGATGATATCAATGATGCCTATGATGCCGTTCGACAAACCGATGCCTTCAAGCAGGAGTTGGCCGCGCTGAACGCAGATTATACCGGTCGCCCAAGCCCGATCTATTTTGCCAGCCGCTTAACCGAACAAGCCGGTGGTGCGAAAATATTCCTCAAGCGCGAAGATCTAAATCATACCGGGGCGCACAAAATCAACCATTGCCTGGGTGAAGCCTTACTCGCCAAGCATATGGGTAAAACCAAAGTACTGGCCGAAACCGGTGCCGGTCAGCATGGCGTGGCACTGGCAACCGCCTGCGCGCTGGTCGGCATAGAGTGCGAAATTCACATGGGTGAGATCGACATTGAGAAGGAACACCCCAATGTAACCAAAATGAAAATTCTGGGCTGCACGCTGATACCCGTGAGCCGTGGTACACGAACCCTCAAAGATGCGGTCGACAGCGCTTTCGAGGAGTATTTAAAAGACCCGGTGAATTCGTTTTACGCTATTGGTTCTGTAGTGGGCCCGCACCCGTTCCCAAAAATGGTACGTGATTTTCAAAGTATTGTTGGTGTTGAAGCACGCGCGCAGTTTCTGGAAAAGCAGGGAAAGTTGCCGGATATCATTACCGCCTGCGTCGGTGGTGGCTCGAACGCCATGGGTTTGTTTACCGCTTTCCTGAATGACGAAGAAGTCAAAATGGTCGGGGTCGAACCCGCTGGCCTGGGGCTGGATACACCGGACAACGCTGCAACCCTGACCCTGGGCAGCAAAGGCGCAATTCACGGCTTTGAATGCTATAACCTGCAGGACGGTGAAGGTAATCCGCTGCCGGTATATTCAATCGCATCGGGCCTGGATTACCCGGGTGTTGGGCCGCAGCACTGCTATCTAAAAGATATCGAGCGTGTGCAGTATGAAACCGCCGATGATAAAGAGTGTCTGGATGCCTTTATGACCCTGTCCCGCCTCGAAGGCATCATCCCCGCGCTGGAAAGTGCACACGCTGTTGCTTACGCCATGCGCGTGGCAGGCTCGATGGATAAAGATCAGACCATTTTGATCAACCTGTCGGGGCGTGGCGACAAAGATGCCGATTTCGTCGCCGAAAAACTGGGTTTATAGGCAGGAAACGGGTCTAATATAGTGATGATCCAAGCCCCCTCTTTGACAAAGAGGGGTTGGGGGAGATTTGCAGTTTTTTATTTGGGTACATAACTATCCGGGCGCAATTCACCATAGCAAATCCCCCTCGGTCCCCCTTTTGCAAAGGGGGAAGTATGAGATCGTAGGATGTGGTGAACCCTGCGAACCGCATCCTACAGCAACTAAAGTCATTGCGAGCGAAGCGCGGCAATCTAACTATTTCAGAAGCCTCGCAGAAACAACTATTTCGATTGCCACATCGCTATGCTCCTCGCAATGACGCCAAGGAAACGGGACTTCATACTTGTGATCAGTTTACAAATTCACCACCCATTGATTCCCGAACCCGTTTCAGGCGCGTGCGAACTTCCTCGGCCAGTGGCGCCACGTCATCGCGCTCCACCAGGGTGAATACCGCGGCCGGATCCATAAATGCGACCACAATCGAACCATCTTCCTCTTCGCGGACTACCACGTTACAGGGCAGTAACAAGCCAATGTCAGGTTCCTCCGTGAGCGCCTGGTGGGCCAGCGGAGGATTGCAGGCCCCCAGAATTTTGTAATAACGGCCATCCACATCAATTTTTTTCTTCAGCGTAGCCTGGACGTCAATTTCGGTCAGAATACCAAAACCCTCTTCCTGTAATGCTCCGATGAGCTGTTGTTCGATAGCGTTGATATCGCCCTGCAGGCGGGTTGAAAAATGGTACATAGTCTTTCTCGTGTAGTATCTAAAAATGATGACAGGATTTTAACTGAATCACAATGAACGTACCACTTCCTCCCTTCAAACCCTGCTGGTGGTTAAAAAACCCGCATGCACAGACCATCGCCGCGACCTGGTTCAAGGCGCCAAAATTACAGGGTGAGGCGGATCGGGTTGAGCTACAGGACGGTGATTTCATTGATCTTATCTGGTACGGAAAAGAACGTCTGGAGCGGCCCGTGGTACTGCTTCTACACGGGCTGGAAGGCAGTGACGATTCCCACTACATACGCAGCATTGTAAACAGCCTGCACCGTGCCGGGTTCCGGGTTGTATTTATGTATCACCGGGGCTGTTCCCCCGAGCATAATCGTCTGGCGCGCAGCTATCACTCGGGCGAAACCGGCGATATGGCCGAGGTGATGTCGCACATACAAAATCACACCGGGCAGCCTGTGTTTGCTGCGATTGGCTATTCGTTGGGTGCCAATGCCCTGCTCAAATACCTGGGAGAACAGGGCGAAGCCGCAGGCGTGGGTACAGCGATTGCGGTATCCACGCCGTTTGATTTGCACGCCGCCTGTATCAAGCTTGATGCAGGTGTATCACGGGTTTATCAACGTCATCTGGTCGCGAGGTTAATCCGGCGATATCAGGACAAATTTGAACACCGGCCTGCGCCGCTTGAAGTCGACGTGTCTGAACTTAAATCTTTCCTGAGATTTGATGAACATGTCACGGCGGCTCTAAATGGCTTTGATGGTGCTGTGGATTACTATGCCCGCTCTAGCTCGTGGCAGTATCTTTCCGCAATCCGTAAACCCTGCCTGATCATTCATGCGGTGGATGATCCCTTTTTGCCTGATTCAAGTATTCCCGATGCAGATGTGTTACCCGACTGTGTACAACTGGAACTCACCGATCATGGCGGGCACGTCGGATTTCTGCAAGGCGGGCTGAAGCCGGGGCGCTGGTTGGATGGCGCCATTCTGAGTTATTTGCTGGGAACCGGGAGTTGATGGTTTTGGTGGATGCGCTACGCTTATCCACCCTACGTCGGGGCCACAATGTGACCCGGAGCTCCTTTTCAGCCCGGAGCCAATGTTCCCCTCTTTGACAAAGAGGGGTTAGGGGAGATTTGCGGACTAACCGGACAATGCGAACAACCGCTATCGAAGCAACCTTCTAAAATCCCCCTCAGTCCCCCTTTGATAAAGGGGGAGGTTGGTTGAATCCCCCTCGGTCCCCCTTTGATAAAGGGGGAGGTTGGTTGAATC
>JAAELZ010000029.1 GCA_024226105.1 Pseudomonadota bacterium
AACGCGCAGATTTATAGCGTACACAAAGATCGTATTGATACCGAGGTCTATATCACGGATCGCAATGGCACCGTTGTGTATGATTCTTCCGGCGAACATACCGGGGAGGATTTTTCAGGCTGGCGGGATGTAAGGCTGACGCTTGAGGGCGAGTATGGTGCGCGGACCAGTTTTCGTTACGAGGATCAGATCGAAGACGAAGACCCCAAAATAATGGTGATTGCGGCGCCGATTTATTTTCAGGAGGAAATTGTCGGCGTGGTAAGCGTGGTTAAACCGGTGCGGATCCTGGAAGCTTTTTTGCTCAACCAGAGTTACCAGCTGAAAAAGTATGCCGTGGGCCTGTTGGCTCTGGCGATGTTGCTGGGTTATCTGGTGAGTTACAGCTTTACCCGCGCTATCGAAAAGCTGGAGCGTTACGCCGATGAAATGGCCGGCGGCAAGCTGGTTGCCAGCCCGGATTTTATGGATAAGCGTTTTATCAATCTGGCACAGGCCATCTCGCGCCTGCGCCGGCAACTGGATGGAAAGCAGTACGTTGAAGATTATGTGCACAGCCTGACCCATGAGCTGAAAACACCAATCACCTCGGTTCATGCGGCGGCGGAACTGCTGCAGGAAGACTTGCCCGCCGAGCAGCGTCAGCAATTTATAAATAATATACAAAACGCCAATCAGCGTATGTCCCGCCTGGTGGAACGCATGCTGGAACTGGCGAAACTCGAGGGCCTGCCGCCGCTACAAACCTCGATCAAATT
>JAAELZ010000030.1 GCA_024226105.1 Pseudomonadota bacterium
GTGCCGAGGGTGAACCGATTGTTGCGGACCGCATGAAGCGGTTGCGGTCGCGGTGGCAATAGAAGAGTTGCAGTCTTGCAAGACTGACCCTATTCCTTCCCATTTATGTACAAGCCATGGCTAGCGGATCCGCCCAGCGTACCCTGGTCGGTCATAGGCACTGTAACCGTCGCTGATCAGTGCATATACGGACATTGGGGTTTAGTAGGTTATCGGAACGGTGCGGACCTTCAAGGGATCGGAATAATCTTTCAGCGGCTACAGGAGTGGGAACTGTCAACAGTGCCGTTCCGGCGCTTGTGGTTCGTTTGACATAACGCCAATTACGCGAAGTCTCCACGAATGCCATTGCCCCATTAGGTGGCTTTAGCCCTGGAATGGTTATTTGGCGTTGACTATCCGCATTGCCGATCAGGCCACGGTGAAATACCCTCAAGTCAAAAGCGTGGCCCTGGTTGGCGACATCCTGCGCGTATATTGCGGGGTCCCTGAGGGATGCACAGCCTGCAAGCGCAATACAATTACGCCGGCAGGCCGTAAGACGAATATTACTTAGAAATCCCAACGGGCATTGATGGAGAAGGTCTCCTCGTCGAAGTCCGAACGCCCCCGACGGCTGTCGTACTGGGCGCTGATGCTCAGGTTGTCGCTGTTGAAGTAACGAAAGCCCACGCCAAGCAAGATGTCATCGTCATCGTTAGACGGCTGGGGACCGGCGGTTAATTTGATATCCGTGGCATGAAAATCATAATTATAGGTGGCCGTGACATAGGGTTCGAAATCACCCATGGCATAGCCAACCTCGCCACCGATATTGAACTGGGTCAGCGTGGTTCTATTGCTGTCCACATTTTGGCCACCCACCCCGGTCTCGGTGAAGCTGTCATCATCGCTCTCGGCATTGAGCAGGCCGGCACGTCCCGAGAACAGCCATTTGTTGTAGCTGGTAAAACCGTTGATGTTGGCGGAGATGAACCAGCGATCGGTATCGAAGTCACTGGTGATGGTGCCGTTGGAGCGGTCCTGATCGGTATCGATGTCGCTGTAGCCAAGGTTGGCGTCGATGCTCCAGGTCTCGTTGAGGATCATGCCGAAGTAGGGGGCGATGGTCCAGCCGTCGGCATCCAGGTCGCCCTGGTTGAAATCGGTATCGATACTGGTGTCCTCATAGCCAACGGCCACCCCCAGCACCATGTTGTCGCGGGGGGCGAAGTCGGCGCCGAAGAAGATCATATTCCGGTCGCCGTCATACTTGGTGCGGCTGAAGTCGTTGTCAAAATCACTGTAGGCGTAGCTGCCCCAGATACCGGGGTTTTTAAAGGTGGTGTCATCGCCGGCGGACATACCGGAGGGGGTCGATAGCATGTAGCTCATTCCGGCGCGGCTAAAACCGCCGACGCCGCCGCGCAGGGCGCTTTGTACGCGTGAGCCGATGGTGGTGGTTGCGGTGCTAACAACGGTGATCAGGGCGTTGGCGTCACTGGTTACGGCGCTGCTGGGGGCAGTTACGGGGTTGACTGTGCTGCCGTTGCGGGTCAGGGAAATTGTACCGTGCCCGTAACATTCAAGCACTGAACCAGGATGGGAGAACTCATCGAATTGATAAGTGCCGGTCATGGTGTCGCCACTTATCGTAGCGTCAATCCATATGTCCTCTGTGTCGCCATCGGAAGATGGTGCTTGAGAAAAATCCATATCGATTGTCGACGGTCCCTCAAACGAACCGGTAGTGCTGCCGGAACTGGTGGTCCCATGACCGTTGGACGTAGAAAACACCGCCTGAAACGAACCATCGCTCTGGCTGCTGATGATTACCGTAAGAGGTTCTGTCCAGCTTTCGAGGTTACTATCGGCGCACCAGTCGTCTTGGCCGGACTGAGTTCCCGTCCAGGTGCCGGTGATATCCGGGTAGGTGGCAAGAGCGCCCTGCGCCATCAGCAGGGTTGCGGCAAAGAGTACTGGCCCACGAAGAAAATGGTTGAAATTCATGTCGATATCCCTTGATTCCCCAGAAAAAGTTTAAGTTTATAATTATGGTGTTCAATTACCCCGCGCTTTCATGGTTAAATGTAGCATAAATGAGAATATATGTAAAAAAAATACGATATGTTGCGTTTCAGCAACATTTGCGTGTACCGTCGGGTAAAACCCGGTCCTGCATGATTGCATGGGGTTATGGGTGATTCTAAAATATCGGGTCGGACCAAGCTAACTGTTTGACCATTAAGTGTTGAAGCGCTTAAATACCCCCATAACATGCTTGGAAGGCCATTTTTGGGGCCAAAAACGGCACTCTAAGGAAAACCAGGATGACTAGAGCCAAGAGGCATCATATTCCAGGACAGATCTGGCATATCATGCACGGTTGCCACAAAACGGAGATGCAATATGAATAGGTTTTGCCAAAGTTGTGGATTGCCTATGAATAAAGATCCTGAAAAAGGCGGGACAAATGCTGATGGATCTATAAATACTGAATATTGTAGTTATTGCTACAAGGCCGGTGAGTTTGTTGGTGATTTTAAGACAGCAAAGGAAATGCAGGATTTCTGTGTAAAGAAAATGAATGAAGATGGTATGCCAAGATTTGTAGCTTGGATATTCACAAGAGGCATACCAAGGTTGAATAGATGGAGGAATGCGTAAAGGCAGAGGCAAAGGGATGGGAACAGTTCCAATTTCAGAAGGGCTTATCGCGCCATGCGGAATGAATTGTTCCATTTGTAGTAAATATCTAGCCTATGTAAATAATTTAAATCGAAGTAAATGTTCTGGCTGCCGTTCAAGAAATACAAGATGTACACACCTATTTGATAAATGTTCAGGGATAAATAACGCCTTAGAAATCAATGAGGCCACTAAGTTTTGTTTAGAATGTGGTCAGTATCTGTGCAAACAAATCAATCGAATGGATACTAGGTACAGGCGTTATTACAATAATAATACGGATATCAGGGGTTATGTTGGCAACCAGTGGGACCACAACTTTCGAGGCCTCCGGACAGGGCCGTTTATTTGCTCTCCGGGGGATGCTTTCCTGGCGTCGGCGGTCCTGCATCCGGCCCTGTTCAGGAGTTCTGTTATGGGGATCGTTATACTATGTCATCTCGCATGGGGACCCGTGGGAAGAGCCGTTATTGAATCCAAACATCTACCCGCCGGTTCTTTTCGCGACCTGCCGCCGTGCCGTTGGATGCGACCGGAGCAACACTCCCATAACCGCGTACTCGCGCCGGATGGAGCGAACGGCGCATGAGCACGTTGGCCACAGTATCCGCACGATTGGTAGAGAGTACCAGCGCCCGGATGGGCATTATCTCCTTAGAGTCGGAGAAGCCGAACAACATCAGTTTGCGCTGAGCATTCTTTTTTTGTTTCATGTAAAGAACCAGCCTGTCGACATCCCTCTTGGCTTTGTTGTCCAGGGTAATCGACCCGGATTTAAAGCGGAAACTCAGCGAAAGCTGCTTGCCATCGCGGGTAAATTCGACAAATTCCCGGGGCATATTGCCGGGCCTGGGTAGGGAGCCCTCAATGATATTCTGAGAAACAAAACCGGCTTCTTTGACGGTCGATTGCCCTTTCTCCGAGATA
>JAAELZ010000031.1 GCA_024226105.1 Pseudomonadota bacterium
CAAGGCTTTTACTGCATTTGTCCAGGGCCTCGAAAAACGTGAAATTGATATTGTCTATGCTTATGCCGTGGCCTGGCTCAGTTATATTGAAGCGCACAGTGATGACTGGAACGCGATTGCAGACCTGCCAAAACCTCAGCAACTGTTCACCTATGTGGTAGAACAAAATGAAGCCTACGACCACGCGGGGGCACATCTGTATCTCGCTGCGCTCTCCCTGACGATTCCACCCGCTCTGGGCGGAAAACCAGAGGTGGGTAAGCAGCACTTTGACCGTGCAATTGAATTAACGGACGGTCACAACTTGCTGACCAAGGTGGAATACGCGCGGCGTTATGCCCGCCTTGTTTTTGATAAGGATTTACATCATCAGTTGCTGGCAAGCGTGTTAGCATCAGACCCCCATTGGGAGGGGTTAACCCTGATGAACGTTTGGGCACAGCAACAGGCCCGGATACTGCTTGACGACGAATCAGACTACTTTGACTAATATGCGCTCTATACTAATTTACCTGCTGGCAGCATTAAGCTTAAGTCTCAGCAGCAATGGCTACGCCAAAACATTCAAAATCGCCACCCTGTCACCCGACGGTTCTTTCTGGATGACCACCATGAAAGATGCCGCAAAAGAGGTCGCGAAACAGACCGAAAATCGGGTCAAGTTTCGTTTCTACCCCGGTGGCGTGATGGGAAATGACAAAGCGGTTTTGAAAAAGATTCGTATTGGGCAGCTTCAGGGAGCAGCACTGTCAGGCGGTGCGCTTGCGGCCCGGGTGCCAACTACGCAGGTCTACAACATACCATTATTGTTTCGTTCGTATGATGAAGTCGATTTCGTTCGCAAGCAACTGGACGCTGATCTGGAAGAAGATTTTAACAAAGCCGGTTTTGTCAATTTTGGCCTTGTTGAAGGGGGCTTTGCCTATATCATGTCGAAGCGGCGTATTGCTGGCGCTGATGACCTGAAAAAAAATAAGGTATGGGTGCCCAGTGATGATCCAGCCTCACAGTCTGCAAGCGATAGCTTTGGCATTGCGCCGGTTGCACTTTCTATTGGTGATGTGTTGACGGGCCTGCAAACCGGTCTGATTGATACCGTGGCCGCATCTCCCATCGGCGCCATAGCTCTGCAATGGCATACCCAGGTTAAATACCTTCTGGATGTGCCGATTATTTATATATTTGCCTTACTGGCAATAGATGAAAAAGCGTTTGGCAAGATTTCAACTGAAGATCAGACGATTGTGAATACCGTTATGCGTGCGGCAGCAAAAAAGATGGATGCCCAGAATCGTAAAGACAACCAGAACGCTTTTTCGGCGCTTGAAAACCAGGGCATCAAGATGGTAACGCCGGATGCCGGGCAACTAAAAGAGTGGAAGGAAAAGGGCGTCGCAGCGGCAGAGGGTTTTGTCAGGCGGGGAAAAATTGACCCTGCTGTAGTGAATAGAGCGCAGAGCCTGTTGTCTGAATATCGCGCCTCACAGTAAGGTGTTGTGCAGGGGCTTTGAAGGATGTGGTGAGCGCAGCGAGCCACATCCACCGGATATGCTATTACAATATTCTTTCTAAAGAACAAGCTATATGCAGAATCAGACAATGGTTGGTAAATTGCGCAATTTCTTCAATGCGCTCGAAGATGGCGTGCTGATAACGCTGATTGTGAGCATGGTGGTACTCAGTTTTTCCCAACTCGTACTGCGTAACCTGAGTGTAAGTGGTATGACCTGGAGTGATACGGCTTTGCGTGTCAATGTGCTGTGGCTGGCGATGTTCGGCGCTTTACGCGCAAGCCGCCTGCAGAATCATATTGCGATTGATGTCGTGAGTCGTTATGTTTCCGGAAAGCTGAAGGTGATAATCCATTTCTTTGTTTCACTCAGTTGTGCTGCTGTTTGTGCGGTGGCTGCGTACTATAGTTTTCGATTTGTAAAACTCGAAAAAGAAGATGGTATGATCGCGTTTCTGGATGTGCCGGTATGGTTATGTGAGGCCGTCATACCTTTTGCGCTGGCGATTATCGCCGCCAGGTTCCTCCTGTATGCGCTGACTTTGCCGGAACCTTATGCTGACTAGCCTTGGCATTGTAGCCATTCTTGTACTGGCGATTTCAGGTGCGCCCATTTTTGTGGTTATCCTGGCCGCGGCGATGGCGGGGTTTGCGGCTACCGATGTTCCTCTGGAAGTGATCGCAATTGAGATATATCGTATCGCCGATACCCCGTTGCTGGTTGCGTTGCCTCTGTTTACGCTTGCCGGCTACATACTCGCAGAGAGCAATACCTCTAAACGCCTGGTAAATGTAAGCCAGGCGCTAATCGGCTGGGCTCCGGGCAGCCTGTCAATCGTAGGTTTTATTAGCTGTGCCTTATTTACGGCTTTTACCGGGGCTTCCGGCGTCACCATAGTCGCCATGGGGGCGCTGCTGTACCCCGCCTTGCAACAGGTTGGTTATAGCCAGCGTTTCAGCCTCGGCCTGATTACCAGTTCAGGCAGTCTCGGCTTGCTGCTGGCGCCCTCGCTGCCCCTTATTCTATATGGCATCATCGCCCAGCAAATGGGAGTAGGAGAGCCGTTTACCATAACGGATCTGTTTATTGCCGGTGCGTTGCCGGCGCTATTGATGATCACCCTGTTATCTGCCTATAGCCTGTGGTCGAACCGTCATCAGAATATTCAACTTCAGGAATTTGATACAGGAAGATTGAAAGCCGCTTTATGGGAAGCGAAATGGGAAATTCCACTGCCATTTATCGTGCTGTTCGGTATTTACGGCGGGTTTTTTGCCGTGTCTGAAACCGCCGCAGTGGCGGCACTTTATGTAATTGTGGTCGAGATGTTCATTTATCGGGAAATCCCCTTCAGGCAGGTTCCTTCCTTGCTGCAAAAATCGATGATGATGGTGGGTGGGATTATTCTCATTCTGGCAGTTTCGCTGGCGCTGACCAACTTTATGATTGATGCACAGGTTCCGGACCGCCTGTTTGCAATGATTCAGGAGCGTGTTAGCAGCAAGCTGGGATTTTTAATTCTGCTCAATATCTTTCTGCTGGTGCTCGGTGCCTTTCTGGATATTTTCTCGGCCATTATCATCATCGTGCCGCTAATTTTGCCCATAGCAATTTCTTACGGTGTGCACCCGGTACACCTGGGTATTATTTTTCTGGCGAATATGCAAATCGGTTATTTCACGCCACCGGTGGGCATGAACCTGTTTATTGCCAGTTACCGTTTCAAGAAACCCGTCACCGAACTGTATAAAGCCTGCATACCGTTTATGCTGGTTTTGCTGTTTGCCTTGCTGTTGATTACCTATGTGCCGGTGTTGAGTATGATGTTATTGCGATAGGCTGTTCCATTGAAAATTAGCCTTCCAGTTCCGCCCAGCGCTCCATCAGTTGATCAATCCGGGCGCTTACTTGTTGCAGGCTGTCATTAAGCTCACGCGCCTTTTGCGGGTGGTCCTGGTATAAATTCGGAGCGGACAGGGCGTCTGTCAGTTCGCTCTGTTTAGCTTCCAGTGCATCTAATTGGTCAGGGATGGTTTCAAGTTCGCGTTGCTCCTTATATGCCAGCTTCTTTTTTGTAGCCTGTGCTACTAATGTTGTTTTGACGGGTTGTTTTTCTGATGTGGCGAGTGGTGCAGCAAGTTTTGTGGAGGTGTTCCTCATTTGCTGCATGGATTCGGTATAGCCGCCCACGTATTCAGCTACGTTGCCCTTGCCATCGAGTACCAGGCTGCTGGTAATAACGTTATCCATAAAGGTTCGGTCATGGCTGACCAGTAACAGGGTTCCCTTGAATTCGAGCAGAACTTCTTCAAGCAGTTCCAGAGTCTCGATATCAAGATCATTAGTCGGTTCATCCATGACCAGGAAGTTAACGGGTTTGGAAAATAACCAGGCGAGTAGCACGCGTGCACGTTCGCCTCCGGAGAGGCTTTTTATCGGGCTGCGTGCGCGTGCGGGGGTGAACAGGAAATCATTGAGGTAGGAAATTACGTGGCGGCTACGCCCGCTGATGGTGATTTCATCACGACCCTCGCCGATGAATTCAACGATAGTTTTTTCGGGGTCCAGCTGGCCGCGTAGCTGGTCAAAATAGGCAACCTCAATATTGGTGCCGAGTTTCATCTCTCCGCTGTCCGGGCTAAGTTTACCCAGCAGCAGATTGATCAGCGTGGTTTTGCCCGCGCCGTTTGGCCCTATTATACCAATGCGGTCCTGACGCTGAATAATGGTAGAAAAGTCAGAAATAATAAGATTATTTTCAAAGCTGAAAGAAATGTTTTTTGCTTCAATTATGCGCTTTCCTGAGCGTGCTTCATCTGCCACCATCAGGTTGGCATTACCCTGGCGGTTGCGTCGTTCTGCTCGTTCAGTGCGCATTTTTTTAAGCGCCCTGACGCGCCCTTCGTTGCGCGTCCTGCGCGCTTTGATGCCCTGACGAATCCATTTCTCTTCCTGTGCCAGTTTCTTGTCGAATACTGCATTCTGGCGGCTTTCTTCTTCGAGGCTGGCGGCCTTTCGCCGCAGATAGTCACTATACCGGCCGGGCCATGCCACGAGTTGCCCACGATCCAGGTCTACAATTTGCGTGGCTATTTTTTCCAGAAATGCACGGTCATGGGTTACAAACAGGATAGCGCCCTTGAACTGGAGCAACTGCTTCTCCAGCCAGTCTATGGCTTCAATATCCAGGTGGTTAGTGGGTTCATCCAGCAGTAACAGATCAGGTTCAATAACCAGAGCGCGTGCCAGCGAAACGCGGCGTTTCCAGCCACCTGATAAATCGGCCACAGCATCGTCTGCCACTAATCCAAGGCGGCTGATGGTCTTTTCGATATTATTCATCAGGGGCCAGGCATGTTCGGCCTCAATGCGGGTTTGAAGCTCGGACATTTCACTCAATGCCTCTACTGTTCCGGACAAACTCAGTTGGTGATAACGGGCGATAGTATGGCCGATATCGCCCAGGCCCGATGCGACGAGCTGGTATACACTTTCAGGCCCCAGCAGGCTCGGTGCCTGATCCAGTTTGGCAATCTTAATCGCATCCATGCCCTGTAGCTCGCCTTCATCGTAGGGAATCTCACTATTAATGATTTTAAGCAGGGTGGATTTACCTTCGCCGTTACGCCCAAGCAGGCCAATTCGTTCACCACGCTTTATGATGAGGCTGGCTTCATCAAGCAGCCGGTGAATACCAAAGGCAATGGACAGGTTTTTTATGCGAAGCAGGGCCATTAGGATGCAGGGAATACCTGGAATAAAAAAGAGCTGGCAAATGCCAGCTCCCTTAATAAAAATGAGGTGTTAACTACGCTCAGAAGCGGCTTTCTCAACCAGAAAGTTAATCACTTCAAACAGGGTTTCAAAATCTCCCGCCAAAGAAACACTGGTACGGAATTTCCCGTCTACAATAACCGCAGGAACGCCGTCAATGTTATAGTTCCTGGTCATGGTCTTGGCGTAATTAAGCTTGGTATTCACGGCAAAGGAATCATAGGTATCGAGTACATCCTGAGCGCTGTGCCCCTGTTGCTCTACCCACTCGGCCAGGCTTTGCGCGGAACCCAGTTTGCGATGCTCGCTGTGGATGGCATAAAACAGTTTTCCGTGAAGCTCGTCCAGCAAACCCAGCGCTTCCAGGGTATAAAATGAGCGCGCTTCAGGCTCCCATCGTGCGCTTAATACCGCAGGGAAAGCGACGTATTCAGCGTTTTCAGGTTTACCATTTTTCAGCCATTCCTGTAGTGGGGCTTCGAGTGTGTTACAGTGCGGGCAGCGATACCAGAATAATTCCAGAACTTCAATTTTGTCACCGGTAGAAACGGGCTGAATGATGTTCAGAACTTCATACTGACCGCCTTCCAGAAAGGGTTCGTCCTGAGCAAGTGCAGGTGCCGAAAACAGCGCCAGCATAGCCACCGAAGCGAGAAAATTTCGAATTGATAAGTTCATTTTTTGTGCCCTTGTGAAATAAGTGAGTTCATGCTGGTATTTTAACGTAATTACAAACAAAGCTTGTGCTAAATCAGGATCAGTTCAAGATTTGTTCAGCATTCGGGTTGCAAGCAGGTTTGATCAGGCTTGTATGGATAAGTTCCGTAAATGAAAAATAGAAGTACTGTGGGCGGCTCTAATTGTGAAAATATACCGGTTCTTGATCTTTATTCGGGCTAAGCCACGAATTTGTTGTGGATTATCAGCCGATAATTCATTATAAAGGTGGTGTTGTAGAATATTGCGAATAAAAAAATATAGCGACAAATTTAATCCACCATAGATCATGATGAATACGGCATTGTTTCCTGTTTGTTCAGAGCGATGATGCCACCTCATGGTATTCATTTACATTACTAAAGATAGCGAGCATTAGAGAGGATACGCTTTGAACCAGAGCAATGAGCTGATGACAAAGGCAACAGCAACCAATCGTGCCTTTATGTCCGGCAACGAAGCGCTTGCGCGCGGAGCCTATGAAGCCGGTTGCCGGGTGGCGGCGGCCTATCCGGGAACGCCTTCAACGGAGGTTCTTGAATATACCAGTCAGTACAAAGAGATTTATACCGAGTGGTCGGTGAACGAAAAAGTCTCTCTTGAAGTGGCAATTGGTGCTTCCCTGGCGGGAAGCCGTACCTTGTGCGCGATGAAACACGTAGGCTTGAACGTTGCTTCAGATGCGCTGATGACCGATACCCTGATCGGCATTCAGGGTGGCCTGGTGCTTGCGGTAGCGGATGATGTGGGTTTATCGTCTTCCCAGAACGAGCAGGATTCCCGTTTCTGGGGGCGCTTTGCACATGTGCCAATACTGGAGCCGGCTGACTCTCAGGAAACCTATGAAATGGTTCAGTATGGTTTTGAATTATCAGAGCGCTTTAATACCCCGGTGATTCTTCGTTTAACGACGCGGGTCTGCCACGTAAAAAGCGTGATTAGTCTTGGGGAGCGGGTCGAGCACGCCGTCAGCGGATTTATAAAAGATCCGACCCGGCTGGTGATGACGCCGGCGAATGCCAAACCTCGCATCCCGATGATGTATGAACGTGAAGATCGATTACGCGAATACGGGGAGTCCAAATGTGTCCTGAATAAAGTATTTGAAGGCAGTGATACGCGTATCGGTTTTGTTACCTCAGGCCCCGCAGCCTTGCATACCCGGGAAAGCTTTCCGGATGCGCCGATGCTGAAAATGGGGCTCAGTTACCCACCACCAATAGAAAAAATCCGTGCATTTGCCCAGACGGTTGATCAGCTGGTGGTGGTAGAAGAGACAGAGCCCCTGCTTGAGACTGAACTCAAAGCCGCTGGAATCGAGGTAATAGGCAAGCAGATTCTCCCGCGCTGGGGTGAGCTTTCGCCTAACATACTGCGCCCTGCGCTTGCCAGATTTCTGGGTGAGCCTGAGCCGGCTACGATTGAACCTGAAGTGGAACCCATTTCGGTAAAAGTAAACCTGCCTTCCTTAAAAGAGGGCCTGTTCCCGCGCCCGCCGACCATGTGCGTGGCTTGCCCGCACCTGGGGATTTATTACACCCTGTCCAAGGTTAAAAATACCATCATTTCAGGTGATATAGGCTGCTATACACTGGGCGCCGGGCATCCGTGCGATGTCATGGATACCCGTGTGTGTATGGGTGCCTCAATGGGTGTCGCGCTGGGGCTGGACAAAGGCCGTGGCGAATCTGATGAGAATAAAAGCATACTGGCAGTAATTGGTGATTCAACCTTCATGCATATGGGTATGCAGGGTTTACTGGATATCACTTATAACAAAGGCAATGTGACGATATTGCTGCTGGATAACCGTGCCGTGGGTATGACGGGTGGTCAGGAGAATCCGGGTAGCGGGCGCGATATTCACGGGCAGGACGCGCAGCGCATCGATTTTAGAAAATTGTGTGAAGCGCTGGGTGTGAACCCTGAGCGTATCCGTGAAGTCAATCCCTACGAACTGCCAACTTTATTCAAGGCCATACGCCAGGAAGTGAAAATTAACGAACCCTCCGTGGTCATTACCGATCAACCTTGCGTGCTGGTGGATTACTACAAGCAGAAACCTGCGTTGACCGTCAATGATGAACTGTGTACTGGCTGCAAGAACTGTCTTGACCTGGGCTGCCCGGCAATTCTGGTCACCCGTCGTGAGACGGTGGTGAAACCTAATGGTAGCACCAAGGAACTGGCTTTTGTCAGAATAGAATCTGAGGTGTGTACGGGCTGTGATTTGTGTCCAAAAACCTGCGGCCCGGATGCCATGGTCCCACTTGAGGGTTTTATTCGTGACTAATTCAAATGCTCGCCCGACGAATATCCTGGTTGCCGGTATCGGCGGGCAGGGCGTAATGACCGCCGCGGAAATTCTCGCGCAGACCGCTCTCTCACAGGATTACGATGTAAAAAAGACCGAAGTTGCGGGTATGGCACAGCGCGGTGGCGTGGTGACCTCGCACGTGCGTTTCGGAGAAAAAATCAATTCACCCGCGATTCCCGAAGGTGAAGCAGATTTGATCATTGGCTTTGAGCCTGCTGAAGCGGCGCGCTGGCTGGATCAATTGAGACCCGGTGGCGCAATTCTGGTGAATCAAAACCGCCAGGAACCCCCCATTGTCAGCATCGGCATGTTCAGTTATCCGGATGACCCGGTCGGGGATATTGCAAAACGTGGTGTGGAAATTCATTCTTTTGATGCAACCGAGATTGCCAAGAAGCTGGGCAATGTACGGCTGGTGAATACTGTGATGCTCGGCGCGAGTGCACGCTACCTGCCGTTCTCGGCAGATATATTGAAAGACGCCATTCTGACCCGGTTTAGAGCACGCAAACCACAACTGGTGGAAATTAATGAGCAGGCCTTTGCCGCCGGGCAGGAACTGGTAGCAAATTAGGGTGTAAATGAATTATGAGTAAAAAAGACCCGGGACAACTCGACGCAATCGAAAAGGCAAGTATCGACGAGCTTCGCGCTTTGCAACTCGAACGCATGAAATGGAGTTTGTCTCACGCCTACGAAAATGTGCCATTTTATAAAGCCGGGTTTGATGCGCAGGGGGTACATCCTGATGATTTGAACAAGCTGGAAGATCTGGCGAAATTCCCCTTCACGCTTAAAAAGGACCTTCGTGATAATTATCCCTTTGGCATGTTTGCTGTGCCGCGCGAGCAGGTGGTGCGAGTGCATGCCTCATCCGGGACAACCGGCAAACCGACCGTGGTGGGTTATACAAAGAACGATATCGATATGTGGGCCGATATGATGGCGCGTTCGATTCGCGCCGCCGGTGGCCGCCCGGGTGATATTTGCCATATTTCCTATGGCTACGGTTTATTTACCGGTGGTCTCGGAGCGCATTATGGCGCTGAACGACTGGGCTGCACGGTGGTTCCAATGTCAGGTGGCCAGACCGGAAAACAGGTTCAGTTGATCAAGGATTTTAAGCCCCGGATCATTATGGTGACGCCGTCGTATAGCCTTAATTTGGCGGATGAGCTTGAACGCCAGGGCGTCAGTCCGGAGGAGTGTTCGCTGAAAATCGGCTTATTCGGTGCCGAACCGTGGACAAATCAGATGCGTGCCGAAATAGAGCAGCGCCTCGGTATTGATGCGATGGACCTATACGGCCTGTCTGAGATCATTGGCCCGGGCGTAGCGCAGGAGTGTCTTGAGACCAAAGACGGCCCGACCCTCTGGGAAGATCATTTTTATCCGGAAGTTATAGACCCGGATACGGGCGAAGTGCTGGAAGACGGGCAACAGGGTGAACTGGTTTTTACCTCGTTGAGCAAAGAAGCTTTTCCGATTATTCGTTACCGAACCCGGGATTTGACTCGCCTGCTGGCCGGTACGGCACGCACTATGCGTCGAATGGATAAAATTACCGGGCGTACCGATGACATGATGATCATTCGCGGGGTAAATGTTTTCCCAAGCCAGATCGAGGAAATCCTGCTGCAACAGGAGGCCATGGCGCCACATTATCAGATTGTAATGTCACGCGACAATAATATGGTCGGAATTACCGTAAACGCGGAAGCGCGACCGGGTACGGGCGACGCAGACAGAGAAAAGCTGGCTGACCACGTCTCAGAATCAATTAAAGAATTTATTGGCATCAGCGCAAACGTCAATATCCTGCCGGAAGGCGAGGTACCGCGTTCCGCGGGCAAAGCGCAGC
>JAAELZ010000032.1 GCA_024226105.1 Pseudomonadota bacterium
GTATGGTTACTGGTTATACCAGAACGCCAGCGACACGCTGGGAGAGGAATACGAGGCACTCGGTCAGATTTATCGATTCCTCGGTAGTTATAATGCCTTCGGCAAAGATACCGGCCATCCGGGGCGCATTGAATGGCGCGTTGAGCACCGATCTAATATGGGCAGCTATTTATCGCCCTCACAACTGGGAGGCGAAACAGGCGCAGCGGCGCTTGATACCGGTTTTGCCTATTCACCGGCTTTTGATACCGATCTGGCAGTTTTGAACTGGACCCAGCTATTCAACCAGAAAAAAGCAGGCTTTGCGGTCGGCCGGCTGGCGTTTGATGCCTACCTGGACGCCTTTCCATTTCAGACCTTTTCCCGGGGATTTATCAACCGGGCTTTTATCTTGAGCCCGACCATGGCCACCACAGGAATCGGCGCACTCGGTACGGTGGCCAAGGGATTTGTCAATGACAATGTCTGGCTGGGTGCTCAGGTTTACGATGGCAATGCCGCCAGCGGCGATTTCGACATGGATACCTTTGATCAGGGCGAATGGCTCAAGGCCGTAGAAATTGGCTGGACCCCTTCTTTTGACAGGCGCACAAGCGACCGCATTCAGTTTACCTGGTGGGACAAGGATGCGCGCGAGCAGGCCGGTATATCGTCCGGGCAGGGTTGGACAGTCAGTGCCAGCATGAAACGCGATAAGTGGTTCCCTTTTTTACGTTTCGGCCATTCCGACGGGGGTGCAGGTGTCGCAGCAAAAGAGGCCGCTTCACTTGGTTTTGAATACACCACACAACCCAACCAGGCCTGGAGCCTGGGGCTCGGATGGGCCAATCCGGCTGCATCCGATAATAGAGATGAATATGTCGTAGAAACGTCCTACAAATTTCAGCTGCTCAAGGGGTTTTCCTTATTGCCTAACCTGCAACTGCTGCTGGACCCGGCCAATAATCTCGAACAGGAACAGGTCTGGGTATTGGGCTTGAGAGGGATTTTTGTAATATGAGCAGCACCCATTTTTTATTACTAGTCGAATGGAGGCATATATATGCCTTACGCGACGCTAATGCTCCAGTGTTTCTCATGGGTGACCGGTTTAGCCATGTCTATCAGGGAAACGATGTTTGACATTCTAATACACATAATAACCTGTTTCGGGGTCTGTGTCCTGGAACAGCAAAATGAGGAAGCTAAGTGAAATATATTAAACATGGCCTGGTGTTAACAGGGCTGGCCCTGCTGTTAACCGCCTGTACAAGCCGCGGGCCGGTACAGGTTGAACAGGATCGCTTCGATTACAGCGATTACATCAGCACCTCCTGGAAATCCCAGGGCTTGATGAATATAGTGCGAATGCGTTATCTGGACTGGCCGGTATTCATGGAAGTTCAGCAGGTAATCTCGAGCTACCGCTGGGAGATTTTTGGAACGGTAAAGGGTGAGGTCAGAACGCCGATCGCCGAACAATTCAATAAGCTGGATGCGACGATCACAGGCCGCTACCAGGAGAACCCCACCGTGGTTTATAAGCCACTTTCCGGTGCAGTTTATTCCAAAGCGATGCTCAGTCCCGCGAGGCCGGCGGTGCTTTTCGCACTGGTCAAGACCGGCATGCCGGCTGACCAGATGTTTAGAATTTCGGTGCATTCGATCAACAACGCCACCAATGACTACCTTGACAGCGATACGTTCCACCCGGCCGCTGACACTTTCAATCGTTTTGTTGCGCTGATGAGGGAGCTGCAATTGCAAAATGCGATTGGAATCAATGTCAGCAAGGGCAAGCGCAGCGATGAAAAACTGGTGCTGCGCTTCAAACCCCAAAATATGGACAAAACCAGCCTCAAAGAGCTTGCCGAGCTAAAAACCCTGATGGGGCTGGACAAATCGCGTGACAGCTATCGCATCGTATTTGGCAGTTCCAGCATCAGCACGGCAACCATTGCAATCCGTACCCGCTCGATTATCCAGGTATTGGAGACGCTGTCGGTTGCAGTTCAAGTGCCGCCGTTAGATATGGGAAATGATGCTGCGCCTGAGATTAAGATTCTACCTTCAGAAAACCCCAATAGTGCATATGAGCCCCTAATGGAAATCAATAGTGGAGACAGAGCGCCCGACGATGCCTATGCTGCAGTGAAATATTTTGATAGTTGGTTCTGGATAGCCGATACGGATACTCTGTCGAAGCGAACCTTTCAGTATTTGTCGCTGTTACTGACGATCACGGAATCCGGAGCAACACCGGGTGGCCAAATCGTAATACCTACAGGTTGAGCCATGAAGATTAAGCCAACGCAGATTAGCAACTCCAAATTAAACAAACATTTCCAGGTTACAGGGGTTTTACTGGCAAGCATACTTATGTTCAGCCTGGGCGCTTGCACGACTACGCTCGGCCCCCAAAAGATTAAGGCTGATCGATTTGACTACGCCAAGGCCGTCGGTGACTCATGGCGTACCCAAACTTTGCTGAACATTGTCAAGATGCGTTACTATGAATGGCCGTTGTTTATGGATGTCAGCCAGGTCATCACCCAGTACACTCAGGAGCATGTAGGGTCGGTTGGGGCGGATCTTCGTCGCCCGTTTGGTGGCACAGGCGGTAATAGCACTTTTGATATTGCCAAAGCTTCTTATATTGGAAAATATAACGAACGGCCAACTGTCATCTACACGCCGGTGAACGGACAACGATACGCACAGACCATGCTAACGCCGATCAATCCGGCTATCATTCTCGGCATGGTGGATGCGGGCTGGCCGGCCGACCAGGTTCTACGCCTGGTTGTCAGCTCGATTAACGGATTTAACAATAGTCATGTCAGTTTCGGTTTTCAGTATCGCGCGAGTCAACAATTCGCGGATTTTATTCGCACCCTGCGCAAACTGCAGCGACACAACGCGCTGGGCGTTAAGATACACATCAGTAAACGAACCGTGGCATCGGCGGCACCCCCTGCACCCGCTGCATCCAGTCTGGAAGCCAGTGCAGCCGCACCAGCACCGGCCACCGCAAGGGTGCCCACGTCGGTTGAACTGATCATTAATCGCCCGCTGCTTGATGATGGGCTAATACAGGAGCTGGATCAATTGATGGTGGCCATGGGTCTGGAGCCGGGGTTCGACAACTACAGGATTGTCTATGATGATGATAAATCCAGCGGTGATGTTATAGCCTTTGAAAGCCGTTCTATTGCGCAGGTAATGGGCGAACTGGCGACCTATGTTGAGGTGCCCCAATCGGATATTGAGCGCGGCGTAGTTACAGAGTTGGTTCCGATACCCGAAACAAATTTTAGCGGTCTGAACCATTTAATGAAAATCAGAAGCGGGCCGGAGGAGCCGACACAGGCCTTCGCGAAGGTTCGCTACCGAAATCTCTGGTTCTGGGTCGACAGGAAGGACCACCCGTCCAAACGAACTTTCAGTTTTATTGCGATGCTGATGAATATGGTGGAACCTGATATTGCCAGCCAGGGGCCACAGATTGTCACGCCGGTTCGCGAAGATGGTATGCGCCCAAGTTCAAGTGATGATGACGAAGAAGATGAAGACGGGGCAGAAGAAGAGTCGTAGTCATTATATTCTCTGTTTAGCGCTTGTCGGAGCACTAATTTCACAACCCCGGAGTGGCCATGCCGACCAGGTGATTTTAAAAAACGGCGACCGACTGACCGGCAAGGTACGCAAGAAAACCCGCGACACCCTGCGATTCAAAACCCCTTATGCGGGCCTTATGGAGATTGTATGGGATCAGGTCCTGTCCCTCCATACCGACAAACCAGTGAGTGTGTCACTGGATGACGGCACAGAATACCTGGCCACGGAGATTTTGATCAAAGAAAACAGTATTGATATGAAATCCGCGGATGGAATACCTAATACATTCTCCGAGGCTGAGGTATTTACTGTCAAACGGACAAAAAAACAACGCTTTAACCAGTTCTTCGGACGCGCCAGCCTGGGCCTGAAAACCAGCCGGGGCAATACCAATACCGATAATTTTGATTTGGATTATCAGGCCACTTACCTGAGCAGAACAAATCGTTTTCGCAGCTATGGCCAGTGGGAGATCGATAACGTAAACGTGAATGCCGATAATGAAAGGTATAAGAAGCGAAAATGGTCACTAAGAAATGCTTTTGATTTTCACCTGAATGCCTTTGAGCCGAGCCTGGGTAAAAAGCAGTTTGTTTCGATGAGGTTAAATCTTGAACAGGATAAACTTACTGATCTTGATTTGAGAACCCAGATTGGCCCGTTTTACGGTTACCAGTTTGCCCAGAGTGAACGATACAACCTGCTTCTGGAGGGTGGCTTGCTGTGGACCGATGAAGATTTCATTCTTGGGCCGGACAAGAGCTACGTAGCACCTGCCTGGCATATCCGGTTTGACCACTACCTGAAGGGTCGAAATTTCCAGATTTATCATAACCAGGATGGTTCTTTCGAAACAGGCTTCGACAGGGTATTTCTGGATACGCAAACCGGCTTTCGTATGCCGATTGTCAAAGGCTTCCTGGTAAGCCTGGAACTGGATTTTGAATATGATAGTGACCCGGCCCCAACGGTGGAATCAACAGACCAGACATATCGCTTCAAGCTCGGGTACCGGTGGTGATCAACTGCCATCTCAAATCGAAATATGGGTAAACATGGAAGCTGGCTGAAGGTGTTGAGGACTTTCTCTGTTTTGATACCTTTTGCTGCCTCACGCGCAAAGGTTTCTAGTTGTTGCTTGTTCATCATGTCTATCTTACCCATTTTGATTAATGATAGACAAAAACACAGTTTAAGTTTTCACACGGTCTGTACTCGAAGCGGACGTCGCTCTACCTCTTTATTTCCGGAATAATTGGCATGTAATGGCAATTAGGGACAATATGCAAGGCCTGGCGGAAGCCATACACGAAAGTCCGGGTTAAATCGCAGCCAACACCGGCTCCAAAAGACAGACAGGAAGCTGCCGGGGATCAATCCGATTCGACCGGTCTCAACCTGGCAGTAAAATGTCGGAGTGATGCCGGTTCCCGCGTAATTACCATTCCCGAAACATCAGCAATATTGTTCCGCAATTCCTCGAAGCACTCGACAATATAGTCGGCCTGTGCCTGAGTATAGACACGGCGCGGCATAGCCATCCTTAGCAGTTCCATCGGCGCAGGCCGTTCGCTGCCATCCGCTTGACGGCCGAACATGAAGGACCCAATTTCAACTGCGCGGATGCCACCCTGGATGTAGAGCGCGACCGCCAGGGACTGGCCCGGGTATTGTAGTGGCGTTATGTGTGGCAACATCTTCCTGGCATCGATAAAAATGGCATGCCCCCCCGCAGGTTTCATCACCGGTACGCCCAGTGAATCCAGCCTTTCGTTAATGTACTCTATGGAACGAATCCGATACTGAAGATAATCTTCATTAACAATTTCTTTCAGCCCGATGGCTATACATTCCATGTCCCGACCGGATAGGCCGCCGTAGGTAGGGAACCCCTCGGTCATAATCAGGCGTGTGCGCGCCTGCTCCGCCCATTCGTCGTTGTTAAGCGCAAGCCAGCCGCCCATATTGGAAAAAGCGTCCTTCTTAGCGCTCATCGTCATACCGTCAGCATAAGAGAACATTTCACGCACGATCTCCTTTACCGATATGCCCTCGTAACCGTCCTCGCGTAGCTTGATGAAATAGGCATTTTCCGCAAAGCGCGCACTGTCGATGAACAGTGGTTTCTGGTATTTGTCACAGATAGCCCGCAGACCACGAAGATTGGCCATAGAGACCGGTTGCCCACCACCGGCATTATTGGTAATGGTTATCACAATCATCGGGATACAGTCTGCCTTAGCCGCCAGCAGGCTATTGAGCCTGTCGAGATCCATGTTGCCTTTGAAAGGATACTCCAGTGCCGGGTCCAGCCCTTCTTCAATCACTAGATCTTGCGCATCGATGCCAGCATCCTCAAAATTGGCCCGCGTCGTATCGAAATGCGTATTGTTGGGTACGATTTTTCCTTCACCATGTCCGCGCGCAACAATTGATGTGAGAATGTGTTCGGCAGCGCGTCCCTGGTGGGTGGGAATCACGTGCTTGAACGGCATCAGATCCTTTACTGCCGCCTCGAAGCGGTAATACGAAGGTGAACCGGCATAAGACTCATCCCCTTGCATCAGTGCTGACCACTGCATTGTGCTCATCGCCGAGGTGCCAGAATCGGTCAGTAGATCAATCAGAACGTCTTTGGATTTCAGAGAGAACAGGTTGTAGTCCGCTTTCCGGATAAGTTCCCTACGCTCCTCAACCGTGGTCATCCTTATTGGCTCGACAGCCTTGATTCTAAATGGTTCGATTATGGTTTTCATAATACTAAATCCTTAGTTGGGCAGGGTGTTGTGTGCTTCTAGGCTGGCCAGAAAACAGACCCGGGGCAAGGCGTAACTGCGCAAAATGGATTCAATACTTCCAGGCGATCTGCTGTTCTTCAGGAGAATCAGAGATTGTAAAACAGAAAACAGTTCCTTGAGGGCTCAGAAAATCCGCCCGAAATATGGGGTCATCTCCATGGTCAAAATACAAAAGGCCGGCTATAAAGCCGGCCTTTTGGCTAAAGTACCTTATCTGACTTTTTTAAACTCTCCGGAAGCCAGCCTGGCCTGGTAATCGCGCAATAATTCTTTAACCTTAGGCATCAGGATATACAAACCAATGATGTTGAATATCGCCATGGTAAATATCATCGCATCGGAAAAATCAATTACTGGACCAAGGCTCATGGAAGCTCCGATGACCACGAAGACACAGAAAAGTAACTTAAATACAAGCTCAGCAGTAGCACCCTCACCGAACAGATAGGTCCAGGCCTTAAGCCCATAATAGGACCAGGACAACATAGTGGAAAAAGCAAACAGAACCGCCGCCAGTGCCAGCACGTAGACAAATCCACCCCATGATGAGGCAAAAGCCTTTGAGGTTAGTGCGATGCCGGCGAGATGCCCCTCCTCGCCTTGAGGTACCCATGAACCAGTAATGGTAATAACCAATGAAGTCATGGTACAAATAATCACGGTGTCGATAAAAGGTTCCAACAACGCAACATAACCTTCCGTCACCGGATGCTTGGTTTGTACCGCAGAGTGCGCTATTGAGGCTGAACCGATACCCGCCTCATTGGAAAACGCGGCCCGCTTGAAGCCCTGGATCAATGCACCTACCGCGCCACCCGCAACCGCTGTGGGTGCGAATGCACCACTAATAATTGCAGAAAAAGCCTCACCGATCGCACCAACGTTCAACAGGATAATAATTAATGCCGAACCCACATAAATCGCCGCCATGAAGGGTACCACTTTCTCGGTCACCCGGGCGATAGACTTGATTCCGCCGATGATCACGACCCCGACCAGCACCGCCATTATGAGCCCAAACAGCCATCCCTTGTCAGCGAAAAATGGAAAAATAGATGAAATCTGCTGGGCGGATTGATTGGCTTGAAACATATTTCCGCCACCAAATGAACCACCGATACAACAGATCGCAAAGAACACTGCCAGAAACTTACCGAAACCGGCCATTCCACGCTCGCTGAGGCCCTTTGACAGGTAGTACATTGGACCACCGGAAACGGAGCCATCTGCATATTCATTCCGATAATGTACACCAAGGATACACTCTGTAAACTTCGCGGCCATTCCCAGTAATCCAGCCAGGATCATCCAGAATGTCGCCCCGGGCCCACCAATGGCAACGGCAACACCGACGCCGGCTATGTTCCCCAGCCCCACCGTGCCGGATAGTGCCGTGCACAGTGCCTGAAACGGGGTTACCTCACCAGCATCGTTGGGATCAAGGTAGTCACCGCGTACCAGTTCAATCGAATGTTTAAACCCCCTGAACTGGATAAATCCGAAATAAATAGTGAAAACCGTAGCGGCAATCACCAGCCATCCCAATATCCAGGGAAATGAGGTGCCGAATATCGCTTCGGATCCCGGCATCGGGGAAAAAACCGCGCCGACAAACGGATAGATCACCGGACCGACCGCGTCACTTATAATCTGATCAATTGATTTTTCTGCGGTATCCTGGGCAAATACCACGCCCGGTGTACACAAACTGACCAACCAGATAATCGTTGTTTTACAAAATTTCATGATTTTCTTTCCTCCATTTCTCTATTTGTTTCATTATGCTTGTAGTTTCTTTATTCTTGCTACGGAACAACGGTAACTGGAATATCGGAGATTTGCACCAATGCACCGGGTACTGAACCGAATAAACGCGTTGATATCGCTCCACCACCATGGCGGCCGATATATATGTGGCTGGCCCCTAGTTCTTTGCAGTATTGCTGCAGCTGCTCCGCAATATGTCCATAACGCACTTCTCCTTCAATCGATACGCCTTGCTCGTCGATTTTTGTAACCACCAGATCAACTATCGAGGCTTTTGCTCTCTCTAGCTCTTCTCTTCGCCGTTTGTGGCGCTCAGCCAGTTCCTCATTGGTTAAAAAAGTATAGGGGGACCATTCCAGAACATGAATGATCTTTATAATGGCATTTGTTTTTGAAGCTTGGTCAACGGCATACTGAACGGCGCGAATACTGCCTTCGCTGTTATCAACACCAACCACATGTATTTCAGACATCACTATCCTCCACTGGCATATATTTAGACTATTTAAATTACAGCAAAATGCTGTATTTAGCGCACGAGGTTAACCTGTCTTGTAAAAAACCTCAAGAATTTGATTCCTCTGGGCTCAATATAGGAGCCCCATGAATGAAGTAAACCCTGATTTTACTAAGGGTTACGACAAACCTGGGGCTCGGCTGGGCCAATCGGGTTGCATCGGATAAAAGAGATGAATATGTCGTAGAAACGTCCTGTAAATTTTATCTGCTCACGGGATTCTTGTTATTGCCTAAGCTGCAACTGCTGCTGGATCCAGCCAATAATCTCGAAGAAGATCAGATCTGGATATTTGGCTCGAGAGGTATTTTGGCTATATAAGGCATACGATTTAGCCGCAACCGCGATTTATGCCGAGGTCTGACACCACGTCGAGATGATCTGATACCCGCGGCCTCTACAACACGATAGGATTGAAAGCTAATCTCAGGGGAAACCAGTATCCAGGTCAATCAAATACTCAATGGTTTCTGTATCTTCGCCATTTGGTGTCGCATAGACAGGCGCCCAAATCGCAAGACCGACCGCCATCCACAGGCCCGCTATGGTCAGAAAGACTCTTCGATATATCGGGTAGGCAGATGAATGGCAAGTACCCACGCGAGGGGCATAAAGTGAACATTTCTGCTGTTGAATAGTCATTCGCAGATTATAGCTTTCCCCTGCCTGGATAGATTTTCATTTCGCGCCAATTTATTGACATATTACGCCAGGATGACCCTGAATCCCGGTATAAAATAAGCCGGATTTCATATACTATTGCCTATTCATAACCCACCAGCCCAGAAGGTATTTTGGACATCACCAACCCGCTCAGCAAATCAACACTGATTGCCTGTCACGAATGTGACCTGTTACAGCGGCAACCCGTCATTACCCATCATGCCAATGTGCAATGCGGCCGTTGTGGCGCCGTACTGTATCGGAACATTCCTGACAGCGTTGACCGCACTATCGCATTGTCCCTTGCCGGGCTGATACTCTTTGTCGTTGCCAACCTGTTTCCTTTTCTAAGCTTTGAAGTTGGTAGCCAGGCCACGCGAACCACCCTGTTCACCGGCGTCCGCGAATTGTATGCACAGGGAATCTGGGCGCTGGCAGCGCTGGTATTTGTTACCAGTATTCTGGCACCCCTGCTCCAGCTCGTTCTTATGCTATATGTATTCATCCCGATAAAAGCAGGCAGGGTTGCAATCTATACCAGGCCGGCATTTCGACTATTAAATAAAGTCCGGGACTGGAACATGATCGAAGTATTCATGATCGGCATACTTGTCGCGCTGGTAAAACTGACCAAGATGGCAACCATTGTGCCCGGCATTGCCCTGTGGTCCTTCATGGCGCTTATTTTTCTGGTGACGGGCGCGGCAGCATCCATAGACGGTCGCATAGTGTGGCGACAGTTTGAGCAGGCTAAATGAACACCACGGGTTCAGCATTAAGCGCCTCGGCAACCGGCTGCCACACCTGCAACCAGGTGGTGCGCATAGAGGATAACCACCATCATCAGGCTCTTTTGTGCCCGCGCTGCGGGGCAAAACTGCACCCCAGAATTCACAACAGCCTTTTGATTACCTGGATGCTTGTCGCGCTGGCTTTTCTGTTTTATATCCCGGCCAATCTGCTGCCCATAACACGCGTGGTTGGTCTGGGTCAGGTGCAGGAAGATACCATCATGAGCGGCGTGATTTACTTCATTCAATCGGGCAGCTGGTATATCGGTCTGGTAATATTCATCGCCAGCGTATTCGTGCCAATGCTTAAATTAACCTTGTTGATGTTTTTACTGATTTCCGTACAACGCAAATCACAATGGCGCCCTACGGAGCGCACACGAATTTATCGAATAACCGAACAGATCGGACGCTGGTCGATGGTCGATATTTATGTGGTTACCATACTCGTCGCCCTGGTGAATCTCGGTGTGCTCGCTGACATCGATTCAGGCCCGGCAGCCATCTACTTTGCCGCGGTGGTTATCATCACCATATTCGCCGCAAAATCATTCGACCCGCGCCTCATCTGGGACAACATTGAAACTGAAAAAAGCAATCAGCCACCCGTTCACATACAGGAACAGACACATTGACTGACACCCTGCCCGAAGCCATCATCAGCAAAAAAAGCCGTTTTTCTGTCGTCTGGTTAATCCCGCTCCTGGCGTTGATGATCGGAGGCTGGCTCACGTTCAAATACCTGAATGAAAAAGGCGTCGTGATCGAGGTTGAATTCAGCTCGGCGGACGGGCTGGTGGCCGGCAAAACCAAAATCAAATACAAGGATGTCGAAATCGGCGTAGTCGATGAAATAAGCTTTGGCAACAACCTTACAAATGTCATCGTGACTGCAACCATCAATAATGATATGCGCGCCTACCTCAACGCAAAAACCCGTTTCTGGGTGGTGCGGGCACGCGTGGCTGCAGGCGAAATTTCGGGACTGGGAACCCTGTTATCCGGCGCCTATATTGGCATGGAGCCGGGCGGCGGCCGCAAAAAACAAAAACACTTCAAAGGCCTCGATAAAACACCGGTACTGTTCACCGAAGATCATGGCAGCCTCTATCAACTCCGATCAAAGACCCTGTATTCTTTTGACACGGGCGCGCCAATTTATTATCGGCGCCTGAAAGTCGGTGAGGTACTCAGCCACAAGTTGAACGAACAGGGCACGGAATTTCACGTAGAAGTATTCGTCAGGGAGCCCTACGACAAACTCGTTCACGAAAACACACTGTTCTGGAATGCCAGCGGTATCGACCTAAAGGTGGGAGCCGATGGATTGGAAATGCAGACGGAATCAATGATTTCGCTACTGCTGGGAGGCATCGCATTTGACAATTTGAGTAACGAGCCCGGCTCTATCGCCGCCTCCGGCACCGTGTACCCATTTTTCAAAAACAAAAGTGCAGCCGCACACACGCTTCGACAACGGGGGGATCAGTTATACAGGGTCTATTTTGACGGATCTGCCAGAGGCCTGGCAACCGGAGCACCGGTGACCCTGCGCGGCATTACCGTTGGCCATGTGACGAATGTGAAGCTGGAGTATGACCTGCGGGACAAAGCCTTCAAAATTCCTGTCACCATAGAATTTGAGCCGGATAAGTTCTCCATCATCGGCAACGAATCAGTTGATGAAAAGTCCCCCTCGGCAGAAGATCTGGTCAGCCACGGCCTGAGGGCACAATTACGTACGGGTAATATTATTACCGGCCAGATGCTGATCGACCTTGATCTGTACCCGGACGCCGAGCCCGTTGAAGTACGCTATGAAGATGAATACCTGGTCCTGCCCGCCATACCGACCACAATTGAGTCGCTGATGCAGAGCCTGGATGGCTTTCTGACCAAAATCAGTGAAATGCCGCTGGATGAAATTGGCATCAACCTCAACGGTGTCCTTGAAGGTATGAATACGCTGGTAAATTCAAACGATGTTAAGGCGACACTGTCTAATATCAACCTGGCCACTGCGCAGCTAAACAAAACGCTGGAACAGGTCGATGGCGTTGCCGCCGGCCTGAGCGAGGATTCTGATGCGTATCAGGAGCTGTTAAGAACAATGCGCGAATTGTCCGGGGCCGCCCGATCATTGCGCCAGATGGCCGAATTTCTAGAGCGTCACCCTGATGCGTTGTTAAAAGGTAAACCCAGGTAGGAACCGTGATTATGAAAACAAAAAGACTCCTTAGTTTTGCACTGCTTGCTGTCGTGGCACTGCTCTCTGCATGTGGTACCACAGCACCGACAAATTTTTACACCCTCAGCGCCGAAACGGCTGAGAAAGCGCCTCCAGGCGAGCAAAAGCGTGTGCTGGTAGGCATTGGCCCGGTCGAGGTGGCCGCCTACCTCGAGCGGAGCCAGATCGTAACGCGACCCGGCCCAACCCGCCTGAGCCTGACAGAATTAAACCACTGGGCAGAACCGGTCGAGAGCAATGTGGCTGGCGTGCTCGCGACCAACCTTTCCCGCCTGCTGCCCTCGGTACACCCGATCGCACGCCCCTGGACGGATGCTGAGGCGGAATATCATGTGCTGGTAAAGATTCTGCGTTTTGACAGCGATTCGGCGGGTAATGTGCAGCTAATCGCGAACTGGGGCATCCAGGTACACGCAACACGAAGCATGCCACTCATTCGTGATGCAGCCATTAAACAGGCCTCCATCGGCGAAGATTACGAAGCAATCACGAAAAATATGAGTTTGGCACTGGCAAAGCTCAGCGAAGAGATTGCCCTGGAACTGGGCAAGTTAACTGGCAACGCCCGTTAGCGCAGATAAACAAACCTCGACCGGGCTTGCTGATAATCGGTCGATTGGATAGTATTCGCGCTTTTTCCGGAATCACACAGTATGTCATCTGAGCCAGGCAGCCCTTTACCCACAAGCAATTCAAGTACCCTTCAGGCCGTGAAACTCGCCCGGCAACAGATGGGCCGCCAGATCATTGGCCAGGAAAACCTGCTGGATCGCCTTTTTATCGCACTGCTGAGTGACGGACATTTGCTGGTTGAGGGAGCACCCGGCCTGGCAAAAACACGCGCTGTAACGACCCTGGCCGAACTGGTAGAAGGCGATTTTCAGCGCATTCAATTTACTCCTGACCTGTTACCGGCAGATCTGACCGGCACCGAAATATGGCAGCCTGACAGCGGTCAGTTCAACTTCAAATCCGGCCCGTTGTTTCACAACATAATTCTCGCCGATGAAATCAACCGGGCATCGGCCAAGGTCCAGTCAGCTTTACTCGAATCAATGGCAGAACGGCAAATTACCGTGGGCAATACCACCCACACCCTGCCATCCCTGTTTATGGTAATGGCCACGCAGAACCCGATCGAACAGGAAGGCA
>JAAELZ010000033.1 GCA_024226105.1 Pseudomonadota bacterium
ACATTAAAAATCGGCGCTTCTTCATCTTTGTTGATGGCTACGATTACCTTGCTTTCTTTCATACCGGCCAGGTGCTGAATGGCACCGGAAATACCGATAGCTATGTAGAGATCCGGCGCAACGACTTTGCCGGTTTGCCCAACCTGGTAATCGTTCGGCGCATAACCCGCATCCACGGCAGCGCGTGAGGCACCCACCGCAGCATTGAGTTTTTCCGCCAACTGTTCGATGAGCGCAAAATCTTCTTTGCTACCCACGCCCCGGCCACCCGAGGTAACAATTTTGGCAGAGCTAAGATCCGGGCGCTCGCTGACGGTTACGTCACGGCTGACAAATTGTATGCGATCAAACGCCTCACCGAAGGCGGCGTCTGTCACCTCGGCAGTACCCCCACCTTCCGCCGCCTGATCAAAAGCGGTGGTACGTACTGTAATGAGTTTAATGGGGTCATCGCTTTGCACGGTTTGCAATGCGTTACCTGCGTAAATTGGCCGCACAAAGGTATCCTCAGCAACCACTTCAATAATATCTGAGACCTGCATCATATCGAGCATGGCGGCCACCCGCGGCATGAAGTTTTTGCCAAAGTTTGAGGCCGGTGTGAGGATATGGCTATAGTCACTCGCTATCTCCCTGACCAGCCAGGCAATGTTTTCAGCCAGGCCATTAGCCAGCGCTTCGTGATCCACGCTAAGCACCTTGCTAACGCCGTCAACCGCCTTAGCGGCTTCAACTACAGTGGCGGCATCCTGGCCGGCAATCAATATATGAATATCACCGCCTATCTGGCTGGCGGCGCTAATGGTATTCAGGGTGCCCAGATTCAGGGTGGAATTATTGTGTTCCGCAACGACTAGAATAGACATTAGATGACCCCCGCTTCGTTTTTAAGTTTATCGACCAGTTCTGCTGCATTGGCAACTTTGATGCCGGGTTCGCGAGCCTCGGGTTCTGCGACCTTAAGCACCTTCAGTCGAGGCGTGACATCCACCCCCATAGAGGCCACATCAATGATATCGATGGGTTTTCTCTTGGCCTTCATGATGTCGGGCAGTTTTGGATAACGCGGTTCATTCAAACGCAGGTCGGTGGTAATTATAGCGGGCAGGGTGATGGCTAATGTCTCAAGCCCACTATCGGTTTCCCGGGTTAGCGTAAGTTTGTCTCCATCAAATTCAGCCTTTGAAGCCGAGCCGCCCTGTGGCCAGTTAAGCAACGCAGCGAGCATCTGCCCGGTCTGGTTGCTGTCATCATCAATTGCCTGTTTGCCGAGTATGACAACTTCCGGTGATTCCTGTTCAACCACTTTCGCCAGTAATTTAGCAACACCCAGCGGTTCAACCGGATCGGCAGATTCGAGGTGGATGGCGCGATCCGCCCCCATAGCGAGTGCGGTGCGTAGTGTTTCCTGCGATTTTGTGCCACCGACTGAAATCGCAATGACTTCAGATGCGATACCCGCTTCACGCATACGCAAGGCTTCTTCGATGGCGTTTTCATCAAAAGGGTTCATCGACATTTTGACGTTGTCTGTATCAACGTCACTGCCATCAGATTTAACGCGAATGCGCACGTTGAAATCAACCACACGCTTAACTGCAACCAGGACTTTCATAGTGAGTTTTCTCTTGAAACGATTTTGCTTAGTAACGAACAGTAGGGCAGATAAGCAGCACATACCCACCGGAAAAACAGGGTAGATAAACGCAGTGCATCCACCCTACGAATATAGGTATGAGTTTAGGCGTATCGGGTACCGTATGTCCAGAATCGATTAGCAAAGGATTTGTAAAAAACGGTTTAAAACAGCCCTTCTACCAGCCCTTCTTCATTCACGAATATATTTTCCGCTGCCGGGTGCCGCGGCAGGCCCGGCATAGTCATGATATCACCGCAAATAACCACCACAAAACCCGCACCGGCAGAAAGGCGTATTTCACGTATTGGAACCACATGGCCGCTTGGTGCATTTTTCAGTAGTGGATCTGTACTGAACGATAGCGGCGTTTTGGCAACACAAATGGGCAGATCACCATGTGTTTTCTGAAGTTTCTCAAACTGAGTACGCACGGCCTTGTCAGCGATAATGTCTTCTGCGCCGTATAACTCCTGGGCGATGGTGCGGGTTTTCCCCCATAGGGAAAGCTGTTTGTTGTAAAGAAACTCAAATTCACATGGCTCTTCATCAATCATTTTAACCACCGCATGCCCAAGTGCCTCACTGCCCTCACTGCCCATTGCCCAGTGATCAGATTCAACTGCCGTGATGCCGCTTTTCTCACATAGTTCGAGTAAGAGTTCGCGTTCGGCTTCGCTATCCGCGTTAAAACGGTTTAAGGCCACCAGCACCGGCACACCGAATTTTCGCGTATTGGTCACATGGCGCTTGAGGTTGGAAAAGCCGATTTCGAGCGCTTCAAGGTTTTCCTCGCCCAGATCTTTCGTTTCAACGCCACCGTGCATTTTCAGGGCACGTATCGTCGCGACAATAACCGCCGCATTCGGCCTTAAACCGGATTTACGCATTTTTATATTGAAAAATTTCTCTGCACCGAGATCCGCACCGAAGCCGGCTTCGGTGATCACGTAGTCAGCGTGCTTTAATGCTGCTTTGGTGGCAATGACAGAGTTGCAGCCATGCGCGATATTGGCGAACGGGCCGCCATGTATGAAACATGGGGTGCCTTCCATGGTCTGAACCAGGTTCGGCTGAATAGCATCCTTGAGCAATGTAGTCATGGCGCCGTCGGCTTTGAGTTCGCGTGCGTACACGGCCTTGCCCTTACGCGTAGTGGCAACAATGATGTCGCCCAGCCTGCGTTGCAGATCTTTTAGATCATTGGCCAGGCAGAAAATAGCCATGACTTCCGAGGCCACGGTGATATCGTAGTGGTCAATACGCGGAAAGCCATTGATTGCGCCGCCCAACCCGTTGGTGATTTCGCGAAGCGCACGATCGTTCATATCGACTACCCGGCCCCAGCTAACCCTGCGGCAATCTATCTCCAGCTCGTTGCCCCAGTAGATATGATTATCGACCATCGCAGAAAGTAGATTATGTGCGGCACTGATGGCGTGGAAATCACCATTAAAATGCAGGTTGATTTGCTCCATAGGGACTACTTGTGCATAACCGCCCCCTGCTGCGCCCCCTTTCATGCCAAAGCAGGGTCCCAATGAGGGTTCACGCAGGCAAATTGTGGCTTTTTCCCCGATTCGAGTGAGCGCATCGCCCAGGCCGACTGAGGTGGTAGTTTTACCTTCGCCGGCGGCGGTCGGGGTGATGCCGGCCACCAGAATGAGTTTTCCATTCGGGCGATCATCTAGTGATTCGAGATATTCCCGTTCAATTTTGGCGCGGTGTTTCCCGTAGGGGAATACATGCTCTTGTTCGATGCCGAGTTTGTCTGCAATCTCCTGTATGGGGCGCATTTTTGCCTGGCGCGCGATTTCAATATCAGACAGGGGATTAATATGCTGTTCGGTAGGCATGACGAAAACTCCAAATAGGTTGGCGATTGAATAAGGGCCAGACAATAGCGCTTTTATGCAATGCAAAATGAAGTATATGCGCCATATTTAAGCGCACGAGCGTCGCACAGCGATTGGGTGGCACAAACTTGTATAAATGCGACATCGCTGTTTTCATATCCTGGTATGCGTGTACGATTGCGCCATGAGTAAGAACCCGCTTAAACACAACAAATTCTGGCGCCCCAAAGGGCGTGTGCTGGATTCCCAGGCCGTGAGTGAAATTGAAGCTCTATTGCTGAATGAAACTCCACAGCGAGATTTATTGATCGAATTTTTGCACCGCATACAGGATCAGTACGGCTGTTTGCGTCTAACGCACTTGCATGCCCTGGCGGAGTGGATGAACATTGCGCCGGTTGAGGTGTATGAAGTAGCTACTTTCTATCATCATTTTGATGTGATCGATGACGATGAGCCTGCGCCCCTTCCGCTTACCATTCGCGTGTGTGATTCGATTTCCTGCATGCTGGCGGGAGCGGAAACTTTGATCCAGGATCTGGAACAGGGTAC
>JAAELZ010000034.1 GCA_024226105.1 Pseudomonadota bacterium
CCATTTACGCCTGCCCGACCTGCCTCGCCGTTGGGAGCAAACCCCGTCTTCACCCGGGCGTATCGCAGACCCCCTGCAAATCATGCTCGAGGGCCCCATCGGCGGCGCTTCTTTTAACAATGAATTCGGCCGCCCGAATTTATGTGGCTATTTCCGCAGCTTCGAACACAGCACCCCGGCAGATCAGCCTGGTGGAAATACCGCTCGGCGCGGTTATCACAAACCCATTATGCTGGCGGGTGGACTGGGCAGTATTCGCGAACAGCATATCGAAAAACAACGCTTTGACGCTGGCGCGGTGCTAATCGTACTTGGCGGCCCGGCCATGCTGATCGGCCTCGGTGGTGGTGCTGCCTCCAGTATGGCCAGTGGCGCGAGCAGCGAAGATCTTGATTACGCTTCGGTACAACGCGGCAACCCTGAAATGCAACGCCGCTGCCAGGAAGTCATTGATACCTGTTGGGCGATGGATGCAGACAACCCGGTATTGTGGATACACGATGTAGGGGCCGGCGGGCTTTCCAATGCCCTGCCAGAACTTGTTGAGGATTCCGGCCGTTCGGGGCATTTTAAGCTACGCAATGTATTAAATGACGACCCGGGCATGTCACCGATGCAAATCTGGTGCAATGAATCTCAGGAGCGTTACGTGCTGGCAATCGCACCGGAGCAACTGGCGCTATTTGAAAGCATATGCCAACGTGAACGTGCACTGTATGCGATCGTCGGTACGGCCACCGATGATACAAAACTGGTACTGAGCGACGCGCACTTTGAAACCAACGGCAAAGACAAACCGCACCCGATCGATCTGCCCATGGATGTACTGTTCGGCTTACCGCCAAAGATGGCCATCGATGCCAGGCGCCAGGCACCTGTTTTATCTGCGCTAGACATAAACGCTAATAGCCTCCATGATAGTCTGCTCGACATATTGCGCCACCCCACGGTCGCGGATAAAACGTTTTTAATCAGCATCGGAGATCGCAGCATCACGGGCCTGATCGCACGCGATCAAATGGTCGGCCCCTGGCAGGTGCCGGTAGCCGATGTTGCCGTTAGCCTGAGCGGCTTTGACAGCCTTAACGGCGAGGCCATGGCAATGGGGGAACGCACCCCTCTGGCACTGTTAAATGCACCCGCCAGCGGGCGCATGGCTATTGGTGAGGCATTGACCAACATCGCAGCAGCCCCCATTGAAAATATTCAGGATATAAAACTCTCTGCAAACTGGATGGTGCCCGCAGGCGAGCCTGGCGAGAACGCCAACCTGTACGATACCTGCCAGGCGATCGCCATGGAATTATGTCCGGCCCTGGGAATCTCTATCCCGGTAGGCAAGGACTCGATGTCCATGCAAACCATCTGGCAGGATGAGTTTGAGCATAAAGTGGTTGCCCCGCTGTCTTTAATTATCTCAGCCTTTGCGCCAGTTACGAATGCCGCGCACACACTAACGCCTGAACTGCAAAGCCAGGCTGATACCACGCTATGGTTGCTGGAACCCGAAGCCGGTTTATCACGCCTTGGCGGCTCAATTTACGCACAGGTCAACCAGCAACTGGGCGATAACCCGCCGGATGTTAATTCACCGGAAAAGCTCAAAGGCCTTTTCAATTTCATTCAGTCGGCGAACCGGCAAAAGCTGTTGCTCGCCTACCATGATCGCTCTGACGGCGGGCTGGCTGCAAGTTTGTGCGAAATGGCCTTTGCCTCACGTTGCGGCCTGTCTATTGATCTGGGAGAAGATCCCGCCGCAAGTGATAGATTGCTTTTCAACGAAGAGCTCGGTGTCGTTTTTCAGGCACGCAATGGTGATCGGGCCAGATTAGTCGAACTGGCGAATGAACACAGCCTGCAAGGCTGCTTGCGTGAAATCGGCCAGCCACAGGCGGGCGAGAACATCTCAATTGAACACCGGGGGCAAACCGTCCTGGAAGCCTCACGCGTAGATTTACACCGTGCCTGGTCTGAAACCACCTGGAAAATGCAAAGCCTGCGAGATCATCCCGAGTGCGCCCGGCAGGAATACGACCGAATACTCGATACCCATGATAGCGGCCTGTATGCCGATGTCAGTTTTGAACTACAGGCAGCGGAAATTGGCCATAAAACCGCCCCCAGAATGGCCATACTTCGCGAACAGGGTGTTAACGGCCAGATTGAAATGGCTTCTGCGTTTGACCGCGCGGGTTTTGACGCGGTCGACGTCACCATGAGTGATCTGGTGGATGGCCGCCACGTATTGAACGAATTTCAGGGCTTTGTAGCCTGCGGCGGTTTTTCCTTCGGTGACGTGCTGGGTGCGGGCGAAGGCTGGGCCAAATCAATTTTGTTTAATACGGCCTTGCGCGACCAGTTCGAGGCTTACCTTGGTTCAGATAACAATTTGGCGCTCGGCGTATGTAATGGCTGCCAGATGCTGGCAGCGCTGTCAGATATCATCCCCGGCACCGATCACTGGCCACATTTTGTACGCAACCGTTCCGAACAGTTTGAGGCGCGCTACGTGATGGCCGAAGTTATCGACAGCCCTTCGTTATTTTTCAGCGGCATGGCCGGTAGCCGCATACCTATCGCAATCGCACACGGAGAA
>JAAELZ010000035.1 GCA_024226105.1 Pseudomonadota bacterium
GAAACCGCAAGCGATACGCCCTGAAACTTCGACAGCTCTTCAACGACAGCCGCTTCGAGCGCTTCCTGATCGATATTGCGGTCGCTTCTGACGCTTTCACTGAAATAGAGGTAGGGATGATCGTAGGTTTCTATCAGTGCACCTTTGATACCGAAATGCTTCCTGATGCGCTCGAGAGCTGCGTCTTTTTCCCAGCTGTCCGGATCGACATAGCCGGCAGGGATACCTAACCCGTTCAGGTAACCCGGTGTATCGGGGCCTCCATGATCAGCTGACAATACGATCAGGGTATTGTCGAGGCCTACCTGGTCATTGATGAATGCGAACAACTCTGCGAGCGTCCGATCAAGACGCAGGATGTTGTCCTCGGCTTCCAGGCTTGACGGACCAAACACATGGCCGACGTAGTCCGTTGAAGAGAAACTGACGCTCAGGTAATCGGTAACCGCATCCTGGCCCAGCTGTTCTTTGATGAGTGCCTGTTTTGTAAAGTCGAGAACAATCTGATCGCCGGCCGGGCTCAGTGTCAGCCAGGTGGTGAAGTACGGACTGCTGCCATCGCCATAGCTATGTGGAAATACACGCCCGAAGCCCCCGACATCTGTTTCCCATTCACGGTCGTCCGAGCCGCCAAACTGGTAACTGTCTTTATCCTGCAGCAGTTGCCAGGTTTTGTTTGCGAACTGCTGGGCTGGTTTCTTCCCGTTGAACTTATTGACCCAATCGGGATATTGGTCGAGATAGTAGGTGCTCGTAACGAACTCGCCGCTGGCCTTGGAAAACCAATAGGCTGTTCCGGAGTGTCCGGCCATGGAAATGGCGCCACGGTCTTTGACTGAAATACCAATGACTTTTGCCTTGCCGCCCGTATTGCTAAGCAATTCATCGGCAAAGGTCGAGACCAATATTGCTGCTGGTGATCGGCCTTCGCTGCGTGCCGCTCGTTGGGTTGGGTCGATTTCGGTACTCGCATCGACAGAGGCGCCCTTTGTCAGCAAACTATATTCTGGGTCCTCGACGTTGTAGGTGGTGAAACCAGTCTCGCGATCGAACCAGAGATTCCCCACCATGCCATGTTTCGACGGATGAGCACCTGTCGCGAGCGTTGCGTGTCCGACAATGGTTTCGGTATTCGCATGCCCATGATGTGCATCGCGATAAACGATGCCGGACTCCCATAGGTAGCGGAAGCCGCCATCCCCAAGTCGGTCATAGTAGCGGGTCGGTAAATCGCCTCGCAGTTGATCCACCGTGATCTGCAGTATCAATTTTGGTGTATCGGCAGCATTGGCGCCAGCTGTGAACAGCCAGATTACAAGCAATAAAGATCGCAGCATGACCTTGTTTATTGTCAGCAATAACATGTGTAACGCTCCTCAACCCTCAAAAAAAGCCGCACATACCAGTGTGATATGTGCGGCTTGAATGACACGTAAAACCTTGGGTCAACAATGCGAATCATCACCCACTTGTTTTAATGACTGCCGCTGGATGACTTCAGTTGTTCCTCAATCTTGCTCAGGTTAAACGCGCCCGGGCTTTGTGAGGGTGGATACTCCTGCATCGACAGCAGGAATTGTGCGGCCAATCCCTGGATTGGCACAAGGACAAATGGACGGTCGAGCCACCAGTCGTCATAGGTATTCGAGTTGTGCTGTGCTTTCTCAAACGGATCGCGACGCAGATGGAAAAGCAGCGGGGCGCGCAATTCAACGAAAGGTTCACGCCATACGCCAAATCCCTGGCCACGATTCTCCTGAAAGGTAACCTTCCAATCGCCGTAGCGGGCGGCCACAACCTGGCCGTCGTCATTCACATACCAGAACTCGTTGCGGGGCGATTCGTCAGTTGCACCGCTCAGGTAGTCGAGCATGTTATAGCCATCGAGATGGTTCCTGTACTTGCGACCATTGATCCGCGTGCCCTTCAGTAGCCGTTCCTTGACGTCAGTATCGCCAGCAGCAGCTGCGAATGTAGGCAGCCAATCCTCGTGGGCAACAATGCCATTCAATGTCACACCTTCCTGCCACTTACCGGGCCACCGTGCAAACGTTGGAACTCTATAGGCGCCTTCCCAGTTGGAGTTTTTCTCGCTGCGAAACGGTGTCGTTCCCGCGTCAGGCCACGTATTGTAGTGAGGGCCGTTGTCTGTTGAGTACATTAACAACGTGTTATCTGCGATACCCAGTTCGTCCAGCAGCTCTAAAAACCTGCCGATGTGCATATCATGTTCGACCATTCCGTCCGAGTACTCATCCTGACCGGACTGACCGCGGAGCTCTTCTTTTACGTGGGTTCTAAAATGCATGCGCGTGCCGTTCCACCACACGAACCAGGGGGTGCCCGCCGCGTGCTGTTCTCTGATGAATTCAATGGCGCGATCCGATGTCTCATCATCGATCGTCTCCATACGCTTTTTCGTCAAAGGACCGACGCTCTCGATACGCTGACCGCCCTTACCGTCAGCCCAGGTGTGCAAAATGCCGCGTGGCTTGAACTGCTCTGCGAATGTTTTGCCGTTTTTCAGGACCATGTCGCCAGGGTAGTCTTCATGCTCCGGCTCTTCCTCCGCATTCAGGTGATAGAGGGTGCCGAGGAACTCATCGAAACCGTGCATCGTGGGCAGATGCTCATCCCGATCTCCCTGGTGATTCTTGCCAAACTGACCCGTCGCATAGCCCTGAGCTTTGAGAACCGTGGCCATCGTGACATCGGTTTTTTGCCAGCCTTCCTTAGCGCCGGGTAAGCCGACCTTGGTCATACCGCTGCGCACAGGCACCGATCCGCTGATAAACGCAGCTCGACCCGCGGTACAACTTTGCTGCGCATAGTAGTCGGTAAAAGCCACCCCTTCGGTTGCTATGCGGTCGATATTGGGTGTTCGATAACCCATCATGCCGCGATTGTTGTGACTGATATTCCAGGTGCCGATGTCATCGCCCCAAAGAACCAGAATATTGGGTTTGTCTTGTGCTTGTACGGCAGTGCTCATGAACATTAGCAACACAATAAGAAGTGCCGAAAAACGATGCCAATAAGAAGCTGAATTATTGACTGGGAGCCCGTTAATAATTTTTTTGTTCATATTTGTTTGGCCTTTCATACCCAATTTTAAATTTTCGAAAATCTGTGATCACAGAAAGAATTTTCACTCACCCATGCTAGCGAGCCCCATAACGCCTTGGGCAGGGGCGTGCTGACAAGCACGTCCCGCGACCGCTGGGAGCAGCTTGATTGCACTGGTTAGGTATGTGCCAGCTCATTTCTGCTCTGAAGGATGAGAAACCCCGGTGTATTTATAAATAAGATTACTGAAGGGTTTGTTCAATGGGCGAAATGCATACGCGCCTACAGTAGGTGCTAACGCATAAAATAACCTTTCTTCATTGTCCACAGCAACAAACAGCACTAATACAACCGCAATGGTAATGGCTACAAGGGTGTAAATAATCCACGCCTTTTTGACGTAGGAAGCATACAGCTCGTCTTTGCATTCTGACATAGACTTTAATTCCTAATAGCCCTTATTGAATTTCACCATATACTTTAAACACCAAAATATCTAATGCTCAGCTAAGAGGCGAAGTGCGCAGCACGCTGTCCCGCTTGAGTGTCTTGTTATGTGCTTTTTCACTGTATTTTGGCGCTTTTTTGGAGGTTATGCCTGGCACAATAATAAAAAGGGTCGAACCGAATATCTGATTAAATCGGTTCGACCCCTTTTTACTGGTTGGTCTGGGCGCATGGCGGTTTGGGTTTGGGCAAACCACAAAAAACCCCGCGCGCGGCGGGGTTTTTTGTAAAGCGTGTGGACGGGCATTAAGCAGAATTGCGGCGTCTCATCCATCCTAAACCGCCCAGCGCGGATCCGAAGAGCCACACGGCGGCTGGGACAGGCACAACGCCGGTGATCTCGGGCTCAAGGTACTGGCCACCTTCCCCTTCAATTATGTTATGGGAATAGTAATCGATCTCCGACGGCCGCGGATCATAGTTGATGCTCCCCACGCACGCGGTGAGACACAAAAAAGTGGCGGCATTAATAAGTACGTTGCCACCGGCATTCGTCAGGGGTGCCGCCCATTGGATTGTGTTGAGGATTAGTGAAGGCGGGTAGCCATAACCCTGTGAGTACCCAGATGTCCCTTCTATCCGTAGGAACTGACTATTGGATGCTGGTCCCGCCTGGCTGCTGTTATGTGACGATAGGTTGTAGAGGGTAGGGTCGCCAGCGGTGTTAATATAGTTCCCGTAGGTTATTGTGATGTTACTGATGTCATAGATATCAAGGTCCGCGTCATAGGTGAACGACCCTGTGGTGGAATGACCATACTCGTCGTGTAGATTCGAAATAGTCCATTCTACTGGTATGGCGAACGCATTGACGCTGAATAGGGCTACTACTATCGACAGGCCTGCATACTTAGAAAAAGATAGTTGCATAGGTTTCTTCAATTGGCTTTTCCTTGTGATTTATTTGTAGATACAAAAAACTTGGTTTAACGGAGTTCAGAGCTTGCGGTTCTGCTGAGCCGCAACAAATTTCATTTACGGGTCATCGGGGGATGACAGGCCTCTATAGTTTTTATTTTTGTTATGAGTTGGTTCGAACACTGTTGTAATAAAGCGAACAGCACAGCGTCATGCACTTACTAGCAAATGCCACTACTTGTCAGTGATGATATACCTTATTGCTGTGCAATAAGATAGTGGTAAGCCCTTATTAGGTGCGCTGGCACGCTGAGGATTATGTGAAATGACTCAGCATCAGCCATGTGGTGATTGCCTGATCTTCATCACTCTGGCAGCTAACATACAGCCAATAAAAAAAACCAAAAAGGGGTCGAACCGAATATCTGATTAAATCGGTTCGACCCCTTTTTACTGGTTGGTCTGGGC
>JAAELZ010000036.1 GCA_024226105.1 Pseudomonadota bacterium
AATCTGAGATAAAGGCGATGGTCATGTGATTATCGTTGCTTGCGGTTTGATATACTCCGCGGTCATAAAATCAGGCAGCTTCAGATAAGCTCGGGATAATACCTGCCGGGCTGTGAAGCTTCCTGTTGTGTATCGAATTTTAACCGAATCCATCGCCATGCTGCATATCTACAATAGTCTGTCCCGTAAAAAAGAAATTTTTATTCCCATTGAGGAGGGAAAGGTGGGGCTGTATGTGTGCGGTATGACGGTTTACGACCTGTGTCACCTGGGCCACGCGCGGGTGCTGGTAGTGTTTGATATGGTGGTACGGTTCATGCGCTCCCTGGGATATGATGTTAACTATGTACGCAATATTACCGATATAGACGACAAAATTATAGAACGTGCAAACTTGAACAAAGAAGATTTTGTGGACTTGACCGAGCGCTTTATCGAGGCCATGCACGAAGATTCATCAACCTTGAATGTGTTGCCGCCGGATGTTGAACCGCGCGCTACCGCTCATATTGGTGACATCATTGCCATGATTCAGCAGTTGCAGGACAAGGGGTTTGCCTATCAGGGAGAATCAGGAGATGTTTACTATCGGGTGCGCAAATTTGAGACCTACGGGAAGTTGTCGGGTAAGGATATAGACGAATTACGTGTGGGCGCACGCGTGCAGCAGGATGACGATAAAGAAGATCCGGTGGATTTTGTACTCTGGAAAAGCGCCAAGCCGGGCGAGCCTTATTGGGTATCACCCTGGGGCGATGGCCGCCCTGGCTGGCACATTGAATGTTCCGCCATGTCGACCAAATGCATAGGCGACCATTTTGATATTCATGCCGGTGGCATGGATTTACAGTTTCCGCACCACGAAAATGAAATAGCGCAATCAGAAGCGGCAACCGGTTGCACTTTCGCCAACCTGTGGATGCACAACGGCTACGTGCAGATTGATAAAGAGAAAATGTCGAAATCGCTGGGTAATTTTTTTACCATTCGAGAAATCCTGGCACAGGATTCACAAGCAGCGCGCATGGGTGAAATTATTCGCTTTATGATGCTGGGCAGCCATTATCGTAGTCCGCTCAACTATTCGGGCGAGGCGCTGGAAAACGCACATGCCGCGCTTGAGCGTATTTACAAGGTTGCAGACCGGGTCGCGAAGGCAGGTATTGGATCGATGGATCCTGCCAACAATAATATCTGGATGGAGCGCTTTGAGGCGGCAATGTCGGATGATTTCAATACCCCGGAAGCATTGGCGGTGTTATTTGATCTGGTCAGAGCGATCAATAAGCAACTCGATGGTGAGAAAAATTGTGTGCAGGAGGTAGCGGCTTTCAGCGCGATTTGCGCTACTTTAGGCGTGGCCTACCAGGATCCGGAAGTCTTTCTGGGTACTTCAATCGGTGATCAGGATGCGATTGTTGCAGGCACGCTGACGGCGGGGGAAATTCAATCCTTGCTGGAAGAGCGAAATACAGCCAAAGCAGAAAAGAACTGGGGTCGCGCTGATGAAATTCGTGATCAGCTGGCCGCGATTGGTGTGAGCATTGAAGACAAACCGGGTGGGAAATTTAGCTGGTCTGTTAAACGTTAGTCAGGAAGAGCCCTTTAGCCTCACTAGACGGGACTGAAGTCCTGTTTCCTTTGTGAACATAAAAAAACCGGTACCTGGTGTACCGGTTTTCGTTTCCTGAACGGGTAGGTTTTACAGGACGGTAGTCAACCCAAGATTGCTCCAGCTTTGCATGCCACCGCGATACCACTTGATTTTGTGGGCCGGGTAACCAAAGCCGAGCAGGGTTTTGATGGAGGCAGGTGATTGCCCGCACCACATACCGTTGCAGTACAGTACCAATGTCTTGGCATCACTGAAGTTGAATACCCCTTCGTTTTCGACTACGCCAAACTGATCGACCATGATTTCAGAAATATCGATGATGGTGGCACCTGCTTTGGTCGCCAGGCTGGTCCACGGAATGCTGACGGTGCCCGGAATGTGCCCGCG
>JAAELZ010000037.1 GCA_024226105.1 Pseudomonadota bacterium
CCAGCATATTCGCAAACTTAAGCAGGAAGCCGGGCAAAACTAGTGGCTGAACCGGGGAACACAGTTTCAATACGAAAGCCCACTACGGGCGACCTGGGATTGCTTTTGATGCTGGCCATGATTTGGGGCTCGGCATTTTTGGCCATCAAGATCGTGGTGCCGGATACCGGGCCGCTCTGGCTGGCAACTATTCGAGTGGTGATCGCTTTTATAGTGTTACTGCCCTTTGCGCTGGTGAAGGGCCTGGTTTGGCCGAAGGGTGCCAGGCAATGGGGCCTTATCTGTCTGATTATGTTGCTGAATGTAGTAATTCCATTTTTCCTGATATCGTGGGCGGAACAGTTTATTAGTGCCGGTGTCGCCTCCCTGCTGATGGGGGTTGGGCCCTTCATGGCGCTGATTGGTAGCCATTTTACGACTCATGACGACAAACTTTCCAGGGCCAAAGTAATCGGTGCGATATTTGGGTTTTCCGGGATCCTGGTACTGGTAGGCTGGGACGCGATTCAGGGCCTGGGTGATAATTTGCTCGGGCAGGGTGCCGCCATGCTGGGGGCGGCCTGCTATGTGAGCTCGAGTTTACTTATCAGGAAGTTAGATGGCTTTCCCCCGGTCAGGCTGTCGGCATTGATACTGGGAATGGCATCACTGACATTGTTGAGTTTAAGTTTTTCATTTTTAGGGCTTCCAGCGAATCAATTTAGCACTCAGAGCTGGTTATGGTTGATTTACCTGGGGGTTTTCCCAAGCGCACTGGGTTATGTTTTGCGCTACTACATGATACAAAAAATTGGCGTATCAACCTTCGCCAGCAGCCTCAACCTGATTCCTGTCTTTGGCGTGTTTTTAAGCGCCTTGTTACTCGGGGAAGCGTTGTCGATGAACGTGTTTATCTCACTTGCCCTTATTGTGACGGGTCTGTTTATTATTCGCAGGGGCCAGATCAAATAACGCTTTCCCTGGCAACAGCCTTGTACACGTGGTCTTTATCCGAACCCTACATTCGCAAACCGCCGTCCACCTCCAGGGTACGGCCGGTAAAATAGTCATTGCCGATAAGGTAACAGACGCTGTCGGCAATCTCCGCCAGTTCGCCACTGCGCCTCAGCGGAACTTGATTCTCCAGGCGCTCACGCATCGCTTCGGGCATCTGTTTGACCATGTCCGTGGCGAAAATACCCGGTGCAATATCAGCAACACGAATACCATAGCGTGCAAGTTCCTTTGCCCAGGTTGCGGTGAGGGCCGATACACCGGCTTTTGCGGCGGCATAGTTGGATTGACCCGCATTACCAGCCCGGCTGATGCTTGAAATGTTGACAATTACGCCCGGGTTTTTATTACGGATCATTTGTGCCGCCGCCTCACGGCCGCATAAAAACACTCCGGTCAGGTTTACATCAATAACGCTCTGCCATTGTTCGAGTGTCATGGTTGAGGTGATTTCTCCGTCTTTGGCTTTCACCAGCAGTCCATCACGCAGAATGCCGGCATTGTTGACGATACCTGAAATGGGCCCCAGATCAGCCTCTATAGACAAAAACAGCCTGATAACCTCAGTCTCGTCGCTGATATCAGTTGCATAGGCCCGGCTTGATTGTCCCTCAGGGTCGGCGGACAAGCGACTTGCTTCGGTTGCCTCGGCATCGAGATCGACAAATGCGACTTTCGCACCACGATTGAGTAATTCGCTGGCGATGGCCTGTCCGAGGCCGCGCGCCGCCCCGGTTACCACGAAGGTTTGTTTACTTATTTGCATGATAGTCTTCTCTAAGCGATATTTTAAGGGTTTTTCCTGCAGCGTTGCGCGGGAATTCATCGAGGATCAAAATGTCACTTACACGCTGATATTTCGCATCGACGCGCTGGTTGATCCACTTGATTAAACTGGTTTTGTCGGCATGCATTTTTTCGCGAAGCAAAATAGCCGCGACAGGGGTTTCACCCCATTGTTCAGATTTGGCACCAAATACGGCCGTTTCGATCACATCGGGGTGATTTATGATGATGTCTTCGATGTCTCTGGGATAAACATTTACACCACCTGAAATGATCATGTCTTTTTTGCGATCAACCAGGTATAAAAACCCGTCTTCATCAACATAACCCAGGTCACCGGTAAAAATCCAGCCGTCGCGAACGGTTTTTGCCGTGAGGTCGGGGCGTTGATAGTAACCCGACATCTGGATCGGGCCCTTGCCAATGATTTCACCCACTTCGCCGGCGGGTAGATCCTTGCCCCCGGAATCGATGATGCGCATCTCGAAACCGGGGGGCGGGCAGCCCACTGACCCCGGCTTGTTTGCGACGTCATATTTATCCAGAATGGTGACAAAACCTTCGGTTAAACCGTATAACTCATACAGGCGGCCTGGCAGCAGTTCATTGAAACGGTCTTTATGTTGCTTGTACAGGGGTGCACCAAGGCTGAGCACCGTTTCCAGTGAATCCAGATCCGAGGCCCTGAGATCGGGGTGTTCCAGCAAGGCGATAATCTGTGCCGGCACCATCATCGCGTGCGTGACTTTTTCATCGCGAATGGTGGCGAGCATATGATCAACGTTAAAGGCTTCATGTAGAATGTATTTTGCGCCGAGAAAAAAAGCCGGCATCAGGGTGCAAAAAGCGCCGTTGAATACGATGGAACCTGTATGCAACACCACGCTTTCGGGCATCACGCGAAAGGCGGCTGCAAAATGAACGCCGTATTGCGAACGCACCAGGTGGCTGTGCTCGATGCCTTTGGCTTCGCCCGTAGTGCCGCTGGAGTACACAATATTAAACAGATCTTCCGGTTTAAGTCCGGGAGCCTCTACGGGTGATGTGGGGGCTCCCGAGATGAACCCGGAGAAACTGTTTTCCTGTTGAGAATCACCGAGAACAAGTAGTGTTGTTGTTAAATTCTGTTCGGATAGCAGTGATTTCAGCTCCTGCTCGTGCATGGGGCTAACGACGACGCTATAGGCGGCGCAGGCTTTGACCAGCTTGACAATTCCTGCCGGGTTGAGCAGGGGGCTAAGTGGAACTATGACGGCCCCAAGCGAGGTCACTGCCCAATAGAGCGTGATCAGTTCGAGGCTGTTGGGTAGAATCGTGACGACTTTGTCGCCTTTTTTTAAACCCGCCTTTTGGTAGGCATTTGCAACCTGGTTGCAAAAGGCATTAAATTCTCGCCAGTTCAGGCGTCGGGCTTCAAATTGCACCGCCGGTAAATCACCGCGATAGCGTGCGTGACGGGATACCAGGCGGTCGAGCGTCATGGTCATAGGTGATTCCCTCCGCTAAAGGTTTATTTCCGGTTCGCCGATGGAACCGCATAAGTCCCAACCACATGTGCCACCAGTTCAGGATTGCCCTCTGAATAAAGATCCACTTCCCCGACGATCAGGGTTTTGCCTACTTTGATGAGTTTACAGCGGGCAATAAGATCGTTCTCGGCAGAGGGTTTCCTTAAGAAATTGATATTAAGGCTGGTGGTGACGGTCAAGGGAACCCTGCCCAGTTCACCGAGGATCGCCACATAAATAACCACGTCTGCCAATAACATTGAAACCGGGCCGGCGACGGTACCACCCGGGCGTAATTCTTCTTTCCCGATTCGATGGCGAAGGGTCGCAGAGCGATAGCCCACCTCATCTATGCTGATTTTTTCATGATGAGGGAATTCCTTTTTCAGGAAGTTAATGATGGCAGTTTTATCCATGTGTTTAGTTTCTCCTGGGCACCAGCATAACGGCCTCTCCACGTATTACATCTGTATCACCGACGCGACAGACTGTATTTAAGGTAACCAGGCCGCGGCGCTCATCCAGTTCGGTTATGGTGACGCTCGCGGTGACTTCATCATCTATATGCACCGGCGCACGAAACTTGAGTGTCTGGCTACGGTATAAACACCCCGGCCCGGGTAAGCGCGTGCCCACAATGGTAGAAATGTAACTGCCGGACAGCATACCGTGCGCAATGCGCTTTTTAAAACGCGTGGTGGCGGCGAATTCTTCGTCCAGGTGCAGCGGATTGGTATCACCGGAGACTTCGGCAAACTGGCGGATATCCTTGTCGCTCACGGTGCGGGTATAGCTTTCGCTCATTCCTGTCGACAGGTCTTCAAAATAGTAGCCGTGTTTTGATTTCATTGTTGTGCCGTTTAGAGAGTTATTGTAGGGCAAGGTTCACCTTTGAACGAACCGGAGTGCCAAGTTGGTCGCAAATATTTCGGCCCGTTAAAGCCAGTTTGTTTAGATCAACCCCGGTATGAATGCCCATACCGTGAAGCATATATATCACATCTTCACTGGCCACGTTACCCGAAGCACCTGTTGCGTAGGGACAGCCGCCCAGGCCGGCAACGGAACTGTCAATAACGCTGACGCCCTGTTGTAATGCGGCAAAAATATTGGCCAGCGCCTGCCCGTAGGTATCATGAAAATGCACCGCAATTTTTTCAATACTTATCTCCCGGGAGATCGTGGCTAACAGGGCTTTGGTTTTAAGCGGGGTTCCGGTGCCGATGGTATCCCCCAGAGATATTTCGTAACACCCGAGCTTGTTTAGCTGTTTCGCTACTGTGACGACCTTCTGAGCATCGATTTCCCCCTCATAGGGGCAGCCTAAAACGCAGGAGACGTAAGCCCTTACGCGAATATTGTTCGCCGTGGCAAGATCGAACACTTCCGCGAAGCGATCCAGGCTTTCACTTATGCTGCAATTGATGTTTTTCTGACTGAAGGTTTCTGATGCGGCTGCAAATACAGCCACTTCCCGAGCACCCGCAGCCAGCGCTTCCTGCATGCCTCGGAGATTGGGTACCAACACCGGGTAGTGGATACCTGCATCCAGGTCGAGCCCGGCCAGCACCTCCGCGGTGCTGGCCATTTGTGGTACCCATTTAGGGGAAATAAAGCTACCGGCTTCGATGTTGTTGAGGCCACTCGCGGCGAGGCTTCGGATAAGGCTGATACGTCGTTTTACGCTGATGGTTTTCGCTTCGTTTTGCAAACCGTCACGTGGCCCGACCTCGACAATTTTGACCTGCGCTGGAAAAGACATCAAACTTCAGGCGATAAGGGTGTCGGGTTCATTGTTTAAAGGCCAGCAAAATTTCACCATCTTCTACCTGGTCACCCAGCGTAAAATGCACCTCTTCGATGGTGCCTTCATGCGGTGCCTGAATGGCATGCTCCATTTTCATTGCTTCGATAACCATCAGGGATTCGCCACTTTTCACGGCCTGCCCGGCTTTGACAGAACAGGCGATGATCTTGCCGGGCATGGGCGACAGTATTCGATCTTTTTGTTGTTCAGTGCTGTCAGAAGCCATTGCAGCGCCCAGTAAGGTGAAGCTAAAGGGCACGTTACCGAGCAAACCCTTTAAGGTATTCCCGGTTTTCAGGGTCACGGATTGATGCATTGAGCCGTTAATCAATAGCTTGAGTTCAGGTAAATCCTTCGCAAGTGGTTCAACGAGAAATTGTTTATTCAGAGTTTCTATATTCCAGCAATTTTGTCGTTCACGGATGGTCAGGACGATGAGTTGATCGCCATATTGCAGGCGCACCTTCTGTGCCTCGGTACCACCCGGCCGCCAACTGTCGGAACCGGCCCAGGGTGAGCAGGGGTCAGCCGTGGCTTGCTGCTGTGTCTGAAGCTGCCGGGCCTGATCCAGAAGCAAAAAGATCGTGGCACTTATCAGTGCGTTCTCATCCAGCGATGATTCCACCGCGATCAGCTCATCCAGGTTTGAATCGATAAAACGTGTATTAGCCCCTCTGCTAACCACGGCCGGGTGTGAGCACAGGTCAAAGAGGAAATTAATATTGCTTTTGGGCCCGATCAGGCGATACTCGCGCAAGGCTGACTTTAGCCGTGCCATCGCTTGCGCCCGGTTATTTCCCCGGCAAATCAGTTTAGCAATCATCGGGTCATAATGGGCGCTGATTTCATCGCCTTGTTGCACACCCGTGTCGATGCGAATGTTTTCTGAAACCTCAGGCGGACTCAGGTAGCTGAGTCTGCCGGTTGAGGGCAGGAAATTAAGCGCGGGATTTTCAGCGTAAATTCGCGCCTCGATTGCGTGGCCTGCTTTAGTAATAGAGTGCTGGTCAGCAGGCAGGGCTTCGCCCGCAGCAACCCTCAGTTGCCAGCTTACCAGGTCCTGGCGCGTAATCATCTCGGTTACCGGGTGTTCAACCTGCAGACGGGTATTCATTTCCATGAAGTAGAAACTGTTATCCTCTGCGAGTAAAAATTCAACGGTGCCTGCACCCACATAATCTGTGGCCCTGGCACACAAAATAGCCGCCCTGGTCATATCCTCTCTCAATATGTCATCGATGCCGGGAGCAGGGGCCTCTTCAATCACCTTCTGGTGCCTGCGTTGCAATGAACAATCTCGCTCAAACAGGTGCACAATATTGCCGTGGGTGTCGGCAAATATCTGGATTTCAATATGGCGTGCGTCTGGCAGGAACCGTTCCAGCAGCACCGCATCGTCTGCAAATGCGCCCATGCTTTCACGCTTAACAGCTTGCAGTGCCGGGGTAAATTCAGATTCCTGATCAACGGTGCGCAAGCCTTTGCCGCCACCACCGGCTACCGCTTTGATTAACAGCGGATATCCAACTTCATTTGCCTTATCCTGCAGGACATCTTCAGCCTGCTCATCGCCATCGTAACCGGGCACGATCGGCACTCCGGCGGCTTGCATAATCCGGCGTGCCGCACTTTTTGAGCCCATGGATCGTATCGCTTCGGGTTTCGGGCCAATAAAGACAAGTTTGTTGGCAACACAGGTTTCAGCAAAATCAGCATTTTCTGACAAAAAGCCAAAGCCGGGGTGGATCGCCTCAGCGCCGGTAAGGAGTGCAGCCGCAATAATTTTGTCCGCCAGCAGGTAACTTTCGCCGGGTGCAGAACCGCCTATGTGTACGGCTTCGTCACAGCTGTGTACGTGCAAGGCGTTTCGGTCCGCGTCAGAGTATACCGCCACGGTGCGAATACCCATACTTTTTGCGCTGCGCGCGATACGGCAGGCAATTTCGCCGCGATTAGCAATGAGGATTTTGTTAAACATGTCTCTTAGTTGTGAGGCGCAAGTTCATAATGTATTTAGCCAATCTCCCTACATTCGAAACACACCGAAGCGTGTTTCTTCAACCGGCGCGTTGAGTGCCGCTGACAAGCCCAATCCCAACACCCGGCGCGTATCTGCAGGATCAATAATTCCATCGTCCCAGAGCCGGGCACTGGCGTAGTAGGGGTGGCCCTGGGATTCGTACTTTTGGCGTAAGGGTGCTTTGAACTCTTCCTGTTCAGCTTCCGGCCATGCCTCGCCCTTCACCTCAAGTGCATCTGCTCTGACAGTGGCAAGCACATTGGCTGCCTGTTCGCCGCCCATTACCGAGATGCGGGCATTTGGCCACATCCACAAAAATCGCGCGCCGTAGGCTCGCCCACACATGGCATAGTTGCCCGCACCAAAACTGCCGCCTACGATTATCGTAAATTTGGGTACTTTTACCGATGCTACCGCGGTGACCATTTTGGCGCCGTCTTTGGCGATGCCGCCTGCCTCGTATTTTTTTCCAACCATAAAGCCGGTGACATTTTGCAGGAAAACCAGCGGGATACGCCGTTGCCCGCATAACTCGACAAAATGCGCCCCTTTTTGTGCAGATTCAGAAAAAAGTATGCCGTTATTGGCGACGATACCGACCGGGTATCCATGGATATGCGCGAATCCGCACACGAGCGTGGTTCCATAGTTGGCTTTGAATTCCCTGAAGTCGCTACCATCGACAATGCGTGCGATCACTTCGCGAATATCATATTGCTGGTTGAGGCTTTTGGGGAGAATACCGTATAACTCATCGGCCGGGTAGTGCGGCTCAAGCCCTTTAGCAAGTTTGATATCTATGGTTTTCTTTCGGTTCAGGCTGGCGACGATATCACGGGTGATGCCCAGCGCGTGTGTGTCATTGTCAGCGATATGATCGACCACACCTGATTGTTTTGCGTGTACCTCTGCACCTCCGAGCTCTTCTGCAGAAACCACTTCACCGGTCGCTGCTTTGACCAACGGCGGGCCGCCCAGGAAAATGGTGCCCTGGTTGCGCACAATAATGCTTTCATCGCACATCGCGGGCACATACGCTCCGCCCGCGGTGCAACTGCCCATGGTAACCGCAATCTGGGGAATGCCCGCGGCGGACAGGTTGGCCTGATTGTAGAAAATTCGACCAAAATGCTCTTTGTCAGGAAAGACCTGATCCTGTAGTGGTAAAAAAGCGCCGCCTGAATCAACCAGATAGATGCAGCTAAGGTGATTCTCCAGTGCGATTTCCTGTGCGCGCAGGTGTTTTTTGACGGTAATGGGCAAATAAGTACCCCCTTTTACCGTGGCATCGTTGGCGACAATGATGCACTCCAGGCCACTAATGCGTCCGATGCCGGTAACGACGCCGCCTGCCGCGATGTTGCCTTCGTACATCTGTTCACCGGCCAGTGCGGAAAACTCCAGAAAGGGGCTGCCCGGGTCGATCAGTTCGTTGATGCGGTCTCTTACGAATAATTTACCACGATCAGTGTGTTTCTTAAGCGCGTGTTCGCCGCCGCCCAGAGCAATTTCAGCGAGTTTCTGTTTAAGTTCCTCCAGCAGGCTACGATGATATAAAGCGTTGTCCTCGAAGGTTTCAGAACGTGGATCGATTTTGGATACTATTTGCGGCATGTTTGACCTGAACTTCGATATTTATTCGTCCCCGCAGCATGGAAACGGGGCTTTAGCCCCGTCGGCGGGGTTAAAGTCCCGCATCCTGATGCAGCGTATGACACTTTCATTTTCTTTTCAACTTATTCTCTCAACCGCCATCGCCGTCGCCTCACCGCCGCCGATACACAAAGAAGCGATGCCACGTTTAAGGTTATGGGTTTTAAGTGCAGCCAGTAGCGTAACCAGAATGCGCGCACCCGATGCACCTATTGGATGGCCCAAAGCGCAGGCCCCACCGTGAATGTTTACCTTGTCATGCGGCAGTTGTAATTCGTGCATGGCGGCCATGGTGACGACAGCAAAGGCTTCATTAATCTCGTATAAGTCAACATCGTCTGCCCGCCAATCCAGTGTGCCCAGCAATTTTTGCATAGCGCCAACCGGGGCAGTGGTGAACCAGCCAGGTTCATGTGCATGGGTGGTATGCCCCAGAATGCGCGCCTGGGGAGTGAGCCCCAGTTTGTCGGCGCTAGATTCGCGCATCATCAGTAATGCGGCTGCGCCATCAGAAATCGAGCTGGAATTGGCGGCTGTGACAGTACCGTCTTTGCGAAAGGCGGGCCGTAAGCCGGGAATTTTTTCAATGCGTGCGTTAAAGGGTGCTTCATCCCGGTCAACCGTAATTTCTTCGCGCCGGCTGGAAACCGTCAGCGGTGCAATTTCATCTTTAAAGTGTCCATTTTCGGTGGCCTTGATGGCGCGCTCCAGTGATGCGATGGCGAAGGCGTCCTGTGCCTCACGCGTGAAGGCGTATTTGTCCGCACAGTTTTCAGCAAATACGCCCATCAATTTACCCTTGTCATAAGCGTCTTCAAGTCCGTCGAGAAACATATGATCCTGTACTTCAGAGTGGCCCATGCGCAAACCCGTACGGACTTTTGGCAGCAGATAGGGTGCATTACTCATGCTTTCCATGCCGCCGGCAAGCATCACGTCATTGACGCCCGCGCGCAGTAAATCGTTTGCAAACATAGCGGCTTTCATGCCCGAGCCGCACATTTTGTTTATCGTGGTGCAATGCGTGCCAGGGGGTAAATCTGCGCCCAGCACGGCTTGCCGTGCCGGGGCCTGGCCCTGGCCGGCGGGCAATACATTACCCATAATAGCTTCCTCGACCATTTCGGGTTTTATGCCGGAACGGTCAAGCGTGGCTTTTATGGCAACTGCACCGAGCTGGCTGGCGCTGAGGGAACTGAGACTACCTTGCAGGCCGCCCATCGGGGTACGTGCGCTGGAGACGATAACAATAGGATCTTTCATGATATTTCGGGATTGTTTAATTTTGTTTTAACTGGTTTCTTTAAATAATTCGCGGCCGATCAGCATTCTGCGAATTTCTGAGGTGCCGGCACCAATTTCATACAACTTGGCATCACGCAACAGGCGGCCCGCCGGGAATTCATTGATGTAACCATTGCCACCGAGAATCTGAATGGCATCCAGTGCCATCTGGGTCGCTTTTTCAGCGGCATACAGGATCACGCCTGCCGCGTCTTTACGACTGGTCTGACCCTCATCACAGGCCCGTCCTACAGCGTATACGTAAGCGCGACAGGCATTCATGGTAGAATACATATCGGCAATTTTGCCCTGGATAAGCTGAAACTCACCAATCGCCTGTCCAAATTGTTCGCGCTGGTGAATGTAGGGCACGACAACGTCCATACACGCCATCATGATGCCGGTAGGGCCGGCCGCCAGAATCGCTCGCTCGTAGTCGAGGCCGCTCATTAATACCTTAACGCCTTCGTTTTCGCTGCCCAGTACATTTTCTTCGGGTACTTCCACGTCTTTGAAAACCAGTTCACCGGTATTGGAACCGCGCATGCCCAGTTTGTCGAGCTTTTGTGCGGTTTCAAACCCAAACTCGCGTTCAACAATAAACGCCGTAATACCTTTTGCGCCAGCGCCTGAATCGGTTTTTGCATAGACCACGATAACATTCGCATCCGGCCCGTTGGTTATCCACATCTTGGTGCCGTTCAGGATATAGCGATCCCCCTGTTTGCGCGCGCTCATTTTCATACTGACGATGTCAGAACCGGCATTGGGCTCAGACATAGCGAGGGCACCAATGTGTTCACCACTGATCAGGCGAGGTAAATAAGCTTGTTTTTGCGCAGGGGTACCGTTTCGCCTGATCTGGTTTACGCACAGATTGGAGTGTGCTCCGTAACTTAATGCAACGGAGGCCGAGGCGCGGGAAATTTCCTCCATGGCAACGATATGTGCGAGGTAACCCATGTTAGACCCGCCATATTCCTCGGGTGCTGTGACGCCAAGCAGGCCCATGTCACCGAGTTTTTTCCAAAGCGGTAAAGGAAAGTCATTTTGTTCGTCGATTTCGGCGGCGAGCGGGGCAATTTCTTCCTGCGCAAAGCTCTGCACGGCATCGCGCAATAAATCGATATCTTCGCCAAGATTAAAGTTAAGACCGGGGTAATGAATCATGTGCGTTTGGAGGCTTTTTAGACTAGCCAAAAGATATATGACGTTTACGTAAACGTCAACCTGTAAGAATGCCCGCTGCTAATCTGTTAGCGTTGAGCTTAAACAGTCTTCGAACAAGGAAAAACCCCACTTAAACTCAATAAAACACTAAAAGTGCTCGTTTAGCTTTCATAAATGCGGGAATAGGGTGAAAAATACCCACTTATAGGTCTAATTGTGGGGTTTCGGTGCAACTCAGTGGTTTGTTGTGGATGAAAATACCTGGCTATTTTGTCCTGTTTTCTGAAAAATAGGCTTGCAGGATGAGTTGCGCCGCGATTGAATCGCGTAGGTCGATTTTCTTCTGATTAAACTTCTTTCCAGCCGGGTGATGTTCGCGTAGCAGGCGGTCTGCTTCACTGGAACTGTAGCGCTCATCAGCAAAACTGACGGGCAGGGCGAGCGCATTGCCCAGTTGATTTCCCAGGCGTTTAATTCGTTTGCTTAAGTTTGTTTCCTGTGCATCGGCATCCAGTGGGGCACCGAAAACCAGGTGTTTAACCTTCCAGCTGCTAATAATGGGCAGTAGGGTATCAAGGACAATTTGGCCGTCAGCCGCCTGTATCTGCGCGGTAGAAATAGCCGGAATGGCTTGCGTAGTACAGAGCAGATCATTACCTACCGCCAGGCCTGTGCGTTTTGTGCCGTAATCAAAAGCCAGAAAAGTGGTGGGCACAGATTACGCGTGGCCGATATGCGTTGAGATCCGGTGCGGATCGATGCCGAGCTTTTTGATTACCTGGTCTGAGATGTGTTCAGGCGGGGTGTTGAATACGATATCGGATTCGATGGGGCTATGCAACCAGCTGTTTTGCTCCAGCTCCTGTTCAATCTGTCCGGATGACCAGCCCGCGTAACCGAGAATAAACAAATAATATTGCGGGCCCTTATTCTGGCTGATGGCTTCGAGGATGTCCTTGGATGAGGTTAAATACAGGGTATCGCTAATGGCGAGTGTTGATTGCCATTCGCCCTTGTCAGTGTGCAGCACAAATCCGGCTTCTGGTTGCACGGGGCCACCGAACAATATTGACTGGTCCGGATTTTTCAGGCTATCGGCGGGTAAATCCATTTGCTTGAAAACTTCGCCCAGGGTTTGCGGCAGGGTTTTGTTGATAACCAATGCAATCGCGCCTTCTTCGCTGTGCTGACAAACGACGGAGACGGTATCGCCAAATAGGGAGTCCTTTAACTGCGGCATGGCAATTAAAAAATGATTTTCCAGACTGGTTTCGATCATGGTATTCATTTGAGTATAGATATTACCTGAAAATGCGGTCAATAAACTGAATATCAATCTCTCGAATTGTTGTCTGTGAAAAATTCAAAGATAAAAATCCTCGAGTACATTTTTGCGTAATGCCTGCGCTTGTATGAACAGGGAGCGGGCATCCAGAGCAAATTGTTAGCTTGAGCCAGTTTGGCGGGTGAGCAGTTGATTACACAGAAAAACGCTTTAATTCTGCATGTCTCGCAGAGCGCCTGGTTTATTCTTTTGCTCGACTGGTCAGGGTATTATTGTTGAAATCCCAGGTTCGAATGATGTGCAGAACGTCGATGTCTTTCGCCATATCGTCGGGCAGGGGGTCATAGGGGCTTGCCAGCATGGCAATTTCGATGGCTGCGTTGTCAATTTCAAGGTTTCCTGAAGAACGATGTATATCCGTGCTTCGAACGACACCTTTTTTATCAATGGCAATATCCAGTTCCAGTGTGCCGCTTAAACCTTTGTCCAGCAGAACCCTTGGGTAGTTTTCAGTGCCGAATTCGCTTACATAACTCTGCCAGTATTGTTGGTATTGCCGGTATGCGGGATGTACATCGTAAACGCCCAGGAATCCGATGCGTTCGGTCTCCTCAATTTCGACGTTGTGTTCCTTTATTTCCTGCATCAGGCGCTGTTGGGCAATTAAAAATGCGCCACTGTCAAATGGGGTACTTCCTTCGTCGGTATGGATGATCTGCTTTTGCTTTCTTTCGGCCGGCTGGCTGGCCTCCTTTTCCATTTGCTTGCCTTCACCTATTTGTGTTTCAGAACTCAGTTCCGAAACAGTCGTTAGGTTGATCGAAATGGTGTGCTTTGGTGCAGACGGTGCGGGAAGGGACATATAAAAGCCCAGGCCCAGGATGATCAGGATATGGATCATTGTGGAACCGGAAAAATTCCAGTAAATAGACTCGCTATTGTGTCGGGCGAGTTTTTGTAAAGCGTATGATTTGATGGCGTGGTAGCGTGCCAATTTCCTTAAATTTCAGGTGACGGTTTGTGCGAGCCATTATAGCCGAAAAATGTTGCTAAATAGCGTGCGGTGTTTCACTATATGCAGGTAACTAAAAACGTCTAACCAAGCCCGTGCCTGATATTCATATTGTACAAAAAATACTTATCGATGCTGCGCAAACCTGCCTTCCGGGTGCGGGCAAAGCAATTGAAGTAATGCAAAAGGCGAAACCCGACGGCAGTCTGGTTACCGATGTGGATGCAGATTTACAACGTGTTATTGATGAAGGCCTGAAGGCCTGCTGGCCGCATATACCGCTGTTGGGCGAGGAAATGGCCCATGAAGATCAAAAGCGCATGCTGGGATATTCAGATCAGGGTTTGTGGATACTGGATCCACTGGATGGAACCACTAATTTTGCTGTGGGGTTTCCGATGTATGGTCTTTCCCTTGCGTACGTGAAAAACGGTAAAACTCAGCTTGCTGTTATATATGATCCGAACCGCAAGGAATGCTTTACTGCAGAGCGAGGTGAGGGTGCTTACCTGAACGGGGTACGTCTGTACCCTGGGCGAATCGACCGACTCAATGATTGCGTTGCCAATGTTGACTACAAACGCCTGACCGGGGTGCTGGCAGACAGGCTGGTGAGTTGTCCTCCATACCGCTCGCAACGAAACATGGGCAGTTGCGTGCTGGAATGGTGTTGGCTTGCGGCCAACCGTATTCAGTTATATTTGCACGGTGGTCAGCATCTCTGGGATCATGCCGCAGGCCACCTGATACTGTCGGAATCAGGTGGCACCGCTTCGCGACTGGACGGGCAGCCACTGATTTCAGATAAACTGGTAAAACAATCCGCGCTCGCTGCGTGTAGCCCGGCGTTATTTGAAAACTGGTTTGAGTGGGTTAAGTTGCACAGTAATTTAAATTGAGCTGAGGGGTGCAAAAGGAAGGGGGCGGTTGCCTTTTTTGGCAGAGATGAAAATATAAGAAACATAAGGTACAATAGGGGAATACCTAACCTACCATAAGAAAATATTATGAATACTTTTGGCTCACTGCAATCTCTCGACGTCGACGGCGCTCTATATCAATACCACTCTCTTAGTGCCCTGGCGGGCGAGGCAAATCTGGCGCGCCTGCCGTATTCACTTAAGATTTTGCTGGAAAATCTGCTGCGTCACGAGGACGGTGAAAATATTACTCGCGAGCATATTTTGTCGCTGGCGAACTGGGATGCCAATGCCGAGCCTGATATTGAAATAGCCTTTACACCCGCACG